>NZ_JALQDZ010000023.1:0-647 GCF_023630985.1 Caballeronia sp. ATUFL_F1_KS39
AGCGTGGTCTTGCCGTGGTCAACGTGACCGATCGTGCCCACGTTCACGTGCGGCTTGGTCCGCTCGAATTTACCTTTGGCCATTTTCGACTCCTAACAGGATTTTCGCACCTTGCGCCGCGCGCAACTTACTAGACTGATACAGCTGGTGCCCATGGGCAGGATCGAACTGCCGACCTCTCCCTTACCAAGGGAGTGCTCTACCACTGAGCCACATGGGCACTACAAAATCGACACTGGAGCGGGTGAAGGGAATCGAACCCTCGTCGTAAGCTTGGAAGGCTTCTGCTCTACCATTGAGCTACACCCGCGAGGGTTGGATTCCCTTACCGCTTGAATTCTGGTGGAGGAGGTTGGATTCGAACCAACGTAGGCGTAAGCCAACAGATTTACAGTCTGCCCCCTTTAGCCACTCGGGCACCCCTCCGCAGAGAACTATCGATTATGGGGTAACAACACGCCGTTGTCAAGCGTTTCTTACGACCCGAAAAATTCGAGGCTCTCACTTATAGGTGAGACGAAAAACGCAAAAAGCCCCAACTCGTTGGAGTTGGGGCTTTCGCTTGCTTTCAGCATGAGGAGCCTGACGATTACCTACTTTCACACGGGTATCCGCACTATCATCGGCGTGGAGTCGTTTCACGGTCC
>NZ_JALQDZ010000024.1:0-6131 GCF_023630985.1 Caballeronia sp. ATUFL_F1_KS39
TCGCCATCAAGCGCCCACACTTATCGGCTGTTAGTTTTTAAAGAGCACATCGCAAGACAAGCCTTACTTCAACTTCCATCTTGCGTCGCTGCATCAGCAGCAGAGAAACGAGATTATGAAGAATCTTTTTCTCTTTGTCAACACTATTTTTCGCTTTCGCTTCCAAATCCGGTGACTTCTGAGACCGCCCGTTTCGCTCGGCGGCTCTCGTCTTGCGACGAGGGGCTGAATAGTAGGTCAAGCACACACGAATGACAAGGTGACGAACGCAATTTTTTTCGCGTCTGCTTCAGTGTGCCGCCTTCGCCGCTCCGATGACAAACTCCATCGGCACTGCCGCGGCCATCGCCGCGTATCCCGCGTCGCTCGGATGGATATGATCGCCACTGTCATACCGGCGCTGGAGCACGCTCGGGCGCGCCGGATCGCGCAGCGCCCGATCGAAGTCGATGACACCGTCGAACGCCCGGCTCGCGCGAATCGATTCGTTGACCGCCGTTCGGATCGACTCTCTTTCCGGCGGCAGCGAAGCGGGCGTGAGCGTCGCACCGTAGATCTTCACGCCGCGCTGATGCGCCTGCGCAATCAGTCGCTGATATCCGCGCACCAGCGCATCGGCGTTGACTTCCGTGTGCGGCGCGTCGCAATCGAGCCCGGCGTGCGCGGGCATCGCCATGAAGTTGATATCGTTGATGCCGATCAGCACGATCACCGCCCGCACGCCCGGTTGACGCAGCGCGTCGCGCTCGAAGCGGCTCACGACGGCCTCACCGTAACAGGGCGAGTTGCTGAGCAGACGATTCCCGCTGATGCCCGCATTCAAGACCGCGGTTTGCCCGCCACTTTTCCGGGCGACTTCTTTCGCGAGCGCATCCGGCCAGCGCCGGTTCGCATTGAGCGAGGAACGCATGCCGTCGGTGATCGAATCGCCGATCGCCACGATCGCGTGCGCCGACGCGCTTTCCACCGCGACGTTGCTGAGCCACGCATATTGCGTGAAGCGCGTGCGGTACGCGGCTGCCGATCCATCTCCGGTGCGGTCGCCCGGCGTCGAAATGTAGTTCACCTGGCTCGACACGCGGTGCCACGCGACGAGCTTTTGATCCTTCCCCATGAACATGCTGACGGCGACCGGCTGAAACGCGGCGACGTCGAAATCGACCGCGTCGCTTGTTGCTTGCGCGCCCGGCGCGACCGTCACGCTCTTGTGTCCGCCGAAAGACACGGACCGTGCGCTGCCGGCCTGGATCGCTGCACTGCTACCGCCGACCGCCCGTGCGACGCTCATGGACTCGACGACGAGCGGTTCGGTCCCGTAAAGATTGCTGATCCGCAGACGCATCCGCTTGCCGTCGAGTTGCGGATAAATCAGCTGACGGACGGTGCGCCCCGCGACGTCCGGCGCGCGATAGAGCGGCGGCAGGTTCGCCAGTTGCGGAATCGACTGCAGCGCAGTGCCCCACGCGCTGACCCATCGCTCGTTGGCGGGCGTTTCCGCAGCGTCGGCGGCGAACGCCATTGGCGCAAAATTGAGTTGGACGGCGCACGCGGCCGCGCAAATCGCGGCGAGAACTCGGAGTTTCATTCGGCGATGGCGTTCGGAAAAGGCTCGATTGTGCCTGAAGTGTCATCAAGCTCGCGCCGCACATCGCCGGCGACGCGCACAAGCAGCAGCGACGCCCGTGAAATGGCCTCACAATGCTGCCAGTTCTTTTTTCGCCGGCGCGATGACTTACGCAGCGGGCATCAATATAGATATGCAATCGAAAAATTCAGCACCGCAGCAACTCGTCTGGGATGAAGACGGCGAAAGCCGCTCAGCCCGCTGGCGATCGGAGAGCGGCAATCCGCCCGCGAAGCGCGTCGTCATCGGACACGATCAGATGACGGCCGATCACGCGTACCGGCTCGCCTGCGAAGGCACCGCGATTCTCTGGCGCGGCGATTTCCAGAACGCTCGCCAGTTGCTGCAGGCGATGGCCCGCCGTATCGATAACAAACCGCGCAAGGCGAAGAAGCCCGCGACGGAAACATCGCCGATCGATGCGTTCAATCTCCATCGACTCGCGCAATCGCAGCGCGCCCGCACCCTCGCAATGCTCGTGCTGCCGCTCGACGAGCACTACGCCATCCCGTTGCGACGCGCGCCGGACGTGCGCCAGGCATGCGAGGAAGCATACGGGCCGCCGTCGGATGAAGCATCGGTGGTGTCCTTGCGCGAGGTGCTTGGTCTGATCGGCGCGCACGAGTGGCGCAAGAAAGGCGTCGACATCGACGCGGCCGGCGGGCGGATCCATCCCTATTACGGCGTGTTCTCGCCCGTTCGCGGCGAGTACGTCGATCTGGTCGCGAATCAGCCGCTGCCGTCAAAGGAACTCGCGTTCGATATCGGCACGGGAACCGGCGTGCTCGCGGCCGTGCTCGCGCGGCGCGGCGTCGAGCGGATCGTCGCAACCGACGTCGACGCCCGCGCGCTCGCCTGTGCGCGGGAAAACGTCGATGGACTCGGCCTCGCTCGTCAGGTGAAGGTCGTGGAAGCCGACATGTTTCCCGAGGGCCGCGCGCCGCTCGTCGTCTGCAATCCGCCGTGGCTTCCGGCGCGTCCGAGCGCCACGATCGAGCACGCGATCTACGACCCGGAGAGCCGCATGCTGCGCGGCTTTCTCGACGGCCTCGCCGCGCACCTGACACCGGGCGGCGAAGGCTGGCTTATCCTGTCGGACTTCGCGGAGCATCTCGGCCTGCGCACGCGCGCGCAGTTGCAGGAATGGATCGACAAGGCCGGACTGAAGGTCGATGGACGTATCGACATCAAGCCGCGTCATTCGAAGGCGATCGACAAGTCCGATTCGCTGCACGCCGCGCGCTCGGCGGAAGTCACGTCGCTGTGGCGGCTGGTCGTCGCCTAAATTGGATCAGGCGCGCTCGGCAAGCCACGCGAGCGCGCCCTCGCCCGCGACGAGCCCGCTCGCGAAACACGCCGTCAACAGATAGCCGCCGGTCGGCGCTTCCCAGTCGAGCATTTCGCCCGCGCAGAACACGCCGGGAAGCGCGGCGAGCATCGAACGCGCATCGAGGGCTTCGAACTCGACGCCGCCCGCGCTGCTGATGACTTCCGCAATCGGCCGCGGGCGCAGCACACGCAGCGGCAACGCCTTGATGCGCGCGGCGAGCGTGATGGGATCGGCAAATTCGTCCTTGCTCACGCATTCGCGCAACAAACCCGCTTTCACGCCCGTGAGATGCAGCCGGCTTTGCAGATGACTCGACATCGAGCGCGCGCCACGCGGATGCAGCACTTCCTCGCGCACGCGTTCGGCGGAGAGCTGCGGCGTCAGATCGAGCAGAATCGTCGCGCCGGCGCCGTGACTTTCGTCGATCCGGTCGCGAATCGGCGCCGATAACGCGTAGATCAGACTGCCCTCGATACCCTGATCGGTGATGAGGCACTCGCCGACGCGCCAGTCGGGCGCGCCGTCCGCGCGCGGCACGCCGATCGCCACCGACTTGAGCGGCTCGCCCGCGAACCGGCTGCTGAAATGCTCGCTCCAGCCCACATCGAAGCCGCAATTCGACGGCACGAAAGGACGCGTGGCCACGCCGCGCGCGGCGAGAACCGGCAGCGCGGCGCCATCGGAGCCGAGTTGCGGCCAGCTTGCGCCGCCGAGCGCCAGCACGAGCGCATCGTGCCGAACGTGTTTCTCGCCCGATGGCGTCGCGAACCGCGATATCGACGCGCGTTCGTCGGCCCAGCCGAGCCAGCGATGCCGCATATGAAACGTGACGCCCGACGCGCGCAGCCGATGCAGCCATGCGCGCAGCATCGGCGCGGCTTTCATGTCGGTGGGAAACACGCGCCCCGAGCTGCCGACGAAAGTCTCGACGCCCAGGCCGTGAACCCAATCCCGCAACGCGCTTGCATCGAAGCGCGCGAGCAGCGGCGCGATCTCCCCGCTGCGCGCGCCGTATCGCGCGAGGAACGCGTCGGCGGGCTCCGAATGCGTGAGATTCATGCCCCCTTTGCCGGCCATCAGGAATTTGCGTCCGACGGACGGCATCGCGTCGAACACATCGACGCGCGCGCCGCCCGCCGCGAGCGCCTCCGCGGCCATGAGCCCGGCCGGTCCGCCGCCGACGACCGCGACGTTCACCGATTCGATGTTTTCAACTGACGACATGCCTGAATAGAAAGAACAAAACGGAGCGACATTGTCGCATCGCCGGTCTGCGCGGCGGGAACGCATCGACGGCGCCGCGTAAGTCATTAAATAACAAAAAAGAATTTGGCCGCCTGCGCGCGGGCCAGTACGATCCGGCGATTCGTTGCATCGACAACTTTTTACTGAAATAGCCTGATCATGTCCGTTTCCCTCGCGCCCGAACGCGCTGCCGCCCAGTCCGCCACCCAGGATTCACGGCCGGTCATCAAAAGCGCCGCCGATGTTTCCAGTCTCGTCAACCACGGCGCCGCCATCGGCAGCGACGCGCGCGTGGTCGTCGCCATCGCGCTCGGCGGCATTTTTCTCGATGCCTACGATCTGGGCGCGCTCGCGTTCGGCATGAAGGACATCGCCCGCGAATTCTCGCTGACGCCGACCGGCTCCGGCTTCGCCGCCGCCGCGATCACGTTCGGGGCGATCATCGGCGCGTTCCTCGGCGGATATCTCACCGACAAGATCGGCCGCTATCGCGTCTTCATGGCGGACATGTTCTTCTTCGTCGTCGCGGCGATCGCCTGCGCGCTCGCGCCGAACGCCTGGGTGCTCGGCGGTGCGCGTTTCGTGATGGGACTGGGCGTCGGCATCGATTTGCCCGTCGCGATGGCCTTTCTCGCGGAATTTTCCCGCTTGCAGGGCCGCGGCAACAAGGCGGCACGCGTCGCGATGTGGTGCCCGGTCTGGTACGCGGCGATCAGCGTCTCGTATCTGCTGGTGCTCGGTTTGTACGCGGTCTTGCCCGAACACAACGCGGGCTGGCTCTGGCGTCTGATCCTCGGCTTTGGCGCGGTTCCGGCGATTGCGATCATCGCGATTCGCAGCCGATACATGAGCGAATCGCCGGTCTGGGCCGCGAATCAGGGCGATTTGAAAGGCGCGGCCGCGATCCTCAAGCGCTCGTACGGCATCGATGCCCGCGTCGACGAAACCGCCACCGTTGCGCCGAAGGCGCGTCGCGCGACGTGGAGCAACTACGGCGCGCTGCTGCGCGGCGTCTACCTGCGCCGGACCGTGCTGGCGACGGTCATCGCCATCGCGTCGTCGTTCGCCTATAACGCCGTGGCGTTCGGCTTGCCGGTCATCATTTCGAGTTTCCTCGCGCAATCGATGCTCACTACGATTCTCGCGTCGCTCGCGCTCAATCTGTGTTTCGCGTTCGCGGGCGGGCTGTTTTCCGTGCGCACGGTGCCGAAATTCGGCGCGTGGAAGCTGTCGGTCGTCGGTTACGCGTTTCAGCTTGCGGCGCTCGTCGGGCTCGCTATCGTCGGGAAGCCGTCGACGGGCGTCGAAGTCGTCGTCGCGATCGCGTTTCTCGCGGCGTTCCTGCTCGGACAGGGCGTCGGGCCTGGCTCGCACAGCATGACGTTTGCGTCGCTGAGCTATCCGACTTCGCTGCGTGGTGTCGGCGTCGGCTTCAATCAGACGCTGATGCGCGCCAGCTCGACGGTTTCGCTGTTCCTGTTCCCGGTCTTGTCGGCGGCGCTCGGCACCAAGGTGTTCTGGATCATCGCCGTCGCGCCGCTCGCGGGGCTCGTCGCGCTGTTCGCCGTGCGCTGGGAACCGTCGGGCTACGACGTCGACGCTGAGGATTTCGCCGCGCAGCAGCCGCGTTAAAACAGTTTCCGATCCCGCCTTATAAAGAGCGGCAGGCGATGTTTCGCCTGCCGCTCTTTTCGTTTCTCCTCCTGCCTGCACTAGATTAAAGGTCGCGCGCTTTGCGCGACGGGGTCCGCTTCTCGCATGCGGAGTTACCCGAATACGTCTCAAAAATGCATTTACCGACCGTCCGGTCGGTTTATAATCGCCGGACAGCGACTTCTTTTTGAGCGAGTGCCGACATGTACACGCAATCCCTCGACCTCCCCAGCGCGACGTCCGCAGCCGAAAGCCACGAAGCCGCAGCCTCCGCCGCCC
>NZ_JALQDZ010000025.1:0-185588 GCF_023630985.1 Caballeronia sp. ATUFL_F1_KS39
TTCGTGCTGACCTGCCAGTGCCATCCGGTGAGCGAGCGCGTGGTTGTGAGCTTCGACGAGCGGTAAGCGACGTCCCGCCGGCATTCGATTCGCGTAAACTAGGATCGCTCACCCGAGCGGTCCTTTCGTCTTTCCGGCAGCCGACACCGATGAACACGATTCATGTCACGAATGGCGATAGCGCGGCCCAATCGCTCACCGAAGCCCTGCTGCGCGCGGAACGCGATGAGCGCGTCATTGCGCTGCGCGACGATCTCGCCGTCGGTCCGCTTAGGGACATCGACGAATCGGTGCTCGCGCGCGCCACGTTCTGGCGTCAGATCATAACGAGCGGCATCGACTTCGAAGACGAACTCGAACAGCAACAGGCGCTCTTCACCCGCCTCGCGCGCGGCGACGGACAGATCGTCGTGTGGCACGGTCAGAGCGCGGCGGATCAGCTCACGTTGCGACGCGTCGCCTATCATCTGCGCAATGCGCCGCAGCGCCTGAACGAAGCAAAACTCACGTACGACGATCTGTCGATCGGAACCGACGACAGCGAGCCGCAACGCGTCAGCCGCGAAGACCGCGCGACGGCCGTCGGCATGTTCTCGCCGAAGCAACTGGTCGCGAAGCTGCCGACCGCCGCGCCCATTTCCGTGCTGCGCATCAGCCGGCTCGCGCTCGAATGGCAGGAAGCGAAGTACGCCAACGCGGAAACGCGCCGGCTGCGCGACAACATGCTCGTATCGGGAACGTGGACCGACGTCGACGAAGCGCTGCTCGATCTCGCCAGTCCAGAATGGAAGCCGGCCGCCCGCATCGCCGGCGCGGCGATGGCACAGCGCTTCGATTTCCTGCTCTCCGATGCCGTCGCGTTCTGGCGTTGCCGCGAACTCGTGATGGCGGGACGGCTTAAAATCCGCGGCACGCCGTCCGAAATCAGTCAGGCCGAACTGCGCCGCTGAATCCATATTTATAAGAACGCATTCTTCGAACACATGGCCCGTACCAAAGCGCCCGATCACGAGACGCAACGCGAACAGATCCTCGAACTCGCCGCCGCGAAATTCGCGCAGACGAGCTATCCCAGTACCTCGATGGCCGATCTCGCCGCGGCGAGTGGCACGTCGAAAGCCCGCCTCTATCACTATTACGAGAGCAAGGAAGCGATCCTCTTCGATCTGCTCGATCGCTACACGAAGCGGCTGATGCTGATCATCGCGGAGGTCGAAGGCGCGAGCCAGCGGCGCGGACTGGGCGAGCGCGAGGCGTTCGCCGAGCTCGTGCGCGCGTTCCTCGCCGAATATGAGACGTCGCACAGCCGGCACGTTGCGCTGCTGAACGACGTGAAGTATCTCGAAGAGGCGCAGCGCGAAATCGTCCTCGATCGTCAGCGCGACATCGTGGCGGCGTTCGCGCGACAACTGGCGCGCGCGTATCCGAAACGCGCGACCAAGGACAATCAGACCGCCCTCACGATGATGGTGTTCGGCATGATCAACTGGACGTTCACCTGGCTCAAGCCGGGCGGAAAGCTCGGCTACAGCGAATTCGCCGAGCAGGTCGTCGACATGATCGAAAATGGGTTAAACGTCGACCGTTAGAAAATGCCGCGGCACAACAGACTCACCGGTCGGTGAACCGTTGCGTTCACGCAACCTGTTAAGCGACTGATTTCATTGACCTAAATTGATTTCAGCGCACGTTTAGAACGTCACGTCTAATCGGTTTTAAGGGTTTTCCCGTACTCGCTTCTCCCAGATCGGCTAGAATTCGTTTTGCTTTGCAGCACGCTGCATGACGAATCGAAGGAGAAACGACCGTGGAACTGACTATCAACCGCACTGCCGAGCAGATCGTCGCGCACGATCAGCCGCTCAAAGACGCGCGTATGCCGGTTCTCGTCCGCGAGTTGTCTTCGGCGGATCGCGAGCGTCTCCTCACGCACTTGCTCGCGCTCGATGAAGACGACCGTCTTCTGCGGTTCGGCCAGATCGTGCCGGACCACGTCATCGAGAACTACGTGCGCAACATCAATTTCGCGGACGACAAGGTGTTCGGTGTCTTCGGCAGCGCGCTCGAATTGATCGGCGTCGGCCATCTGGCCTATCTGCCCGCCGAAGGCGACAAGCGCACCGCCGAGTTCGGCGTGTCGGTGCTCGAAAGCGCCCGCGGCCGCGGCGTCGGCTCGAAGCTCTTCGAGCGCGCCGCCATGCGCAGCCGCAACACGCACGTGTCGGTGCTCTACATGCACTGCCTGTCGCGCAACTCGACCATGATGCACATCGCGAAGAAGTCGGGCATGAAGATCGAGTACGCGTACGGCGAAGCGGACGCCTATCTGTCGCTCGCGCCGGCCGATCAGACCAGCATCATGGCCGAAATGCTCCAGGAGCAAGCGGCCGTGTTCGACTACGCGATCAAGCGTCAGGCGCATCGTGCGTCGCAGGTTTTTCAGGCGTTCGTTCCGACGGCGGACGCAGCTTAACCATCATCGAGAACAGCGCGGGGTTTGCGCTGCGAGCGGGACCAGCAAGGGCGGCATCGACCGCCCTTTTTCATTTCAGCGCAACGGCAGAACCGTCGTCTCCTTGATGCGCTCCAGCGAGAAGCTCGAGCGTACGTCAATCACCGATGGATGATGCAGCAACTCGTCCTGCACGAAGCGCGAAAAGTCATCCATGTCGCGCACTTGCACGCGCAGCAGAAAGTCCATCTCGCCGGTCATCGCGTCGCACGCGACGACTTCCGGCCATGAACGCACGGCTTCGCGAAAGAGATCGCCGTGCGTCGGCGCCTTCGGCGTGCCCGCCGCGGCCTGCGTGCCGCCGCGCTTTTCCAGACGCACGTTGATATAGGCAAGCAAGCCGAGCCCGAGTTTTTTTGCGTCGAGCAACGCGACGTATCCGCGAATGACGCCGATCTCCTCCAGCCGACGGATGCGCCGCAAGCACGGACTCGGCGACAGATTCACGCGCTCGGCGATCTCCTGATTCGACAGCCGGCCATTTTCCTGAAGGATCGCAAGAATGCGGCGGTCTATCATGTCCAATTCGGGTTCGGCCATTTCATAGCTCCGGAATGCACTCGATTAGCAGTATCGTGCGCAATCTTATGGATGCGCGATTTGTTTCGCAAGTTTTTGCCATCGCCATCTGACTAAACTGTCTTCACGTCGCGCACACGCGCCGCACGCCAATCAGGAGACATGCATGACCGCAACGACTTGGGACAATCCCGTCGGCACCGACGGCTTCGAGTTCATCGAATACACCGCGCCGGATCCCGTCGCGCTCGGGAAACTGTTCGAGCAGATGGGCTTCACGGCGATCGCGAAGCATCGTCACAAGGATGTGACGCTGTATCGGCAAGGGGAAATCAACTTTATCGTGAACGCGGAGCCGGATTCCTTCGCGCAGCGCTTTGCGCGTCTGCACGGGCCGTCGATCTGCGCGATCGCATTCCGCGTCGCCGATGCCGCCAAGGCGTATCAGCGCGCGCTCGAACTCGGCGCCTGGGGTTTCGACAACAAGACCGGTCCGATGGAGCTGAATATCCCGGCGATCAAGGGCATCGGCGATTCGCTGATCTATTTCGTGGATCGCTGGCGCGGTAAGAACGGCGCGCAGCCGGGCAGCATCGGCGATATCAGCATTTACGACGTCGATTTCGAGCCGATCCCGGGCGCGGAGCAGAATCCGGTCGGCCACGGCCTCACGTATATCGATCACCTGACGCACAACGTGCATCGCGGCCGCATGGTCGAATGGGCGGAGTTCTACGAGCGGCTCTTCAACTTCCGCGAAGTGCGTTACTTCGATATCGAAGGCAAGGTGACGGCAGTGAAGTCGAAAGCGATGACCTCGCCGTGCGGCAAGATCCGCATTCCGATCAACGAGGAAGGCTCGGAGAACGCCGGCCAGATTCAGGAATATCTCGACGCGTACCACGGCGAAGGCATTCAGCACATCGCGCTCGGCACGGGCGACATTTACGGCACCGTCGACGGACTGCGCGGCGCGAAGATCGCGCTGCTCGATACCATCGACACGTATTACGAACTCGTCGATCGTCGCGTGCCGGGGCATTGCGAATCCGTCGCGGAACTGAAAAAGCGCAAGATTCTGATCGACGGCACCAAGGACGAAATCCTGTTGCAGATCTTCACGGAGAACCAGATTGGGCCGATCTTCTTCGAGATCATTCAGCGCAAGGGCAATCAGGGCTTCGGCGAAGGCAACTTCAAGGCGCTGTTCGAATCGATCGAACTGGATCAAATGCGCCGTGGCGTGCTGAAGGACACCACCGCGAGCTAAGAAATACGAGCGGCACAAAAAAAGGGACATGAACTTCATGTCCCTTTTTCCATTCCGGCGACCCGCTTTGTCGGCGCGGACCGCGACGATCGGGTCAGCCCGCCGTCTCGTCGTCGCTGCTTTCGGATTCGCGGCGCTGTTGGGCGCCAGCCTGAACCGACTGAACGCGCACTTGCGCGACCTGTGCAACCGACGACGCCCCGAACGGCGAGGCATTATTCGCCCGTGCGCCGCCAACGGGCGCGCTAATGGCGAAAAAGGCTGCCGAAACCATCAAGAAATTCTGGATGTGGCGTTGTTTCATCGTTATCTCCTTCTAACTGCTTGCGTACAACTCGCTTTCGGAAGCCAAAACGTGCTTAAAAAGATGGCACGGGATTTCCGGAAGCGCCATTTTAGACAGAGCTGAGCGGCAGGGTTCCGCAGATCGGTCGGTTTTCACGATGTAACAAAACCTTCCCGATCACGGTCAAATCGTCAAGGAATTGACGCAAAGCGCAACCAAGCGAGGAATTTTTAACGGGTTTGTCCCACTGTCTCGAAAACCCTTAGACCGGCAAACTGGAATCCCGGCCCGACCGTTCATAAGACGCGACGGCCCGAAACATGCTTTGGTGATCCCAAACCTCGGGTGGAGGAAGACACATAATGAACGCCCCGCTAGACGCAGAACAAAGAGCTTCGCTAGAAGCCGCGCTGAAGTCCGTCACGCTCGACGACAAATACACGCTCGAACGCGGCCGCGCCTACATGAGCGGCATCCAGGCGCTGGTGCGTCTGCCGATGCTCCAGCAAGAGCGCGACAAAGCCGCTGGTCTCAATACGGCCGGATTCATCTCCGGTTATCGCGGTTCTCCCCTCGGTGGTCTCGATCAGTCCCTCTGGAAGGCGAAGAAGCATCTCGCCGGGCATCAGATCGTGTTTCAGCCGGGCGTGAACGAAGATCTGGCCGCCACCGCCGTGTGGGGCTCGCAGCAAGTCAACCTGTACCCGAGCGCCAAATACGACGGCGTTTTCTCGATGTGGTACGGCAAAGGTCCGGGCGTCGATCGCTCGGGCGATGTCTTCAAGCACGGCAACTCCGCTGGCTCCGCGAAGCACGGCGGCGTTCTCGTGCTCGCCGGCGACGACCATGCCGCGAAATCGTCGACGCTCGCGCATCAGTCGGAGCACATTTTCAAGGCGTGCGGACTGCCGGTGCTGTTTCCGTCGAACGTGCAGGAATATCTCGATTTCGGCCTGCACGGCTGGGCGATGTCGCGCTACTCCGGCCTGTGGGTCGCGATGAAATGCGTGACAGATGTCGTCGAGTCGTCGGCTTCGGTCGATATCGATCCGCATCGCACGCAAATCGTGCTGCCCACCGATTTCGCGATGCCCGACGGCGGCCTGAACATCCGCTGGCCCGATCCGCCGCTCGTGCAGGAAGCGCGTCTGCTCGACTACAAGTGGTACGCGGCGCTGGCCTATGTGCGCGCGAACAAGCTCGACCGCGTGGAAATCGATTCGCCGCACGCGCGCTTCGGCATCATGACCGGCGGCAAGGCGTATCTCGACGTGCGTCAGGCGCTGACCGATCTCGGCCTCGATGACGCGACGTGTTCGCAAATCGGCATTCGTCTCTACAAGGTCGGCTGCGTGTGGCCGCTGGAAGCGCAAGGCGCGCAGGAATTCGCGCGCGGGCTGGAAGAGATTCTCGTCGTCGAAGAAAAGCGCCAGATTCTCGAATACGCGATCAAGGAAGAGCTGTACAACTGGCCGGATGCGCAACGTCCGCGCGTCTACGGCAAGTTCGACGAGAAAGACGGCGCCGGCGGCGAATGGTCCGTGCCGATGGGCAACTGGCTTCTACCCGCGCACTACGAGCTGTCGCCCGCGATCATCGCGAAGGCGATCGCCACGCGCCTCGAAAAGTTCGATCTCCCCGCCGACGTGCGTGCGCGCATCGCGACGCGCCTCGCCGTGATCGACGCGAAGGAGAAATCGCTCGCGCGGCCGCGCGTCGAGGCGGAGCGCAAGCCGTGGTTCTGCTCGGGCTGTCCGCACAATACGTCGACGAACGTGCCGGAAGGATCGCGCGCGATGGCCGGAATCGGCTGTCACTACATGACGGTCTGGATGGACCGCAACACGAGCACGTTCAGCCAGATGGGCGGCGAAGGCGTCGCGTGGGTCGGCCAGGCGCCGTTCTCGAACGACAAGCACGTCTTCGCGAATCTCGGCGACGGCACGTACTTCCATTCGGGCCTGCTCGCGATCCGCGCGGCGATCGCGGCGAAGGTGAACATCACCTACAAGATTCTTTACAACGATGCCGTCGCGATGACGGGCGGCCAGCCCGTCGACGGCGTGCTGACCGTGCCGCAGATCACGCATCAGCTCGCGGCGGAAGGCGCGGCGAAGATCGTCATCGTCACGGATGAGCCGGAGAAGTACACGGCGAACGTCGGACTCGCGCCGGGCATCGACGTGCATCATCGCGATGAACTCGACGATATCCAGCGCCAGTTGCGCGACATTCCGGGCACGTCGATCCTGATCTACGACCAGACCTGCGCCACCGAGAAACGGCGTCGCCGCAAACGCGGCGCGTTTCCCGATCCGGCGAAGCGCGTCGTCATCAACGAGGCCGTGTGCGAAGGTTGCGGCGATTGCTCGGTGAAGTCGAATTGCCTGTCGGTGGAACCGCTCGAAACCGAGTACGGCACGAAGCGGCAGATCAACCAGTCGACGTGCAACAAGGACTATTCGTGTCTGAACGGCTTCTGCCCGAGCTTCGTCACGGTGGAAGGCGGGCAGTTGAAGAAACCGAAGGCGACGAGCGTCGCGAGCGATGCGATGCCCGCCGTGCCCACGCCCGAGCTGCCGGAAATCGGGCGGCCGTATGGCGTGCTGGTGACGGGCGTCGGCGGAACGGGCGTCGTGACGATCGGCGCGCTGCTCGGCATGGCGGCGCATCTGGAGCAGAAAGGCGTCACCGTGCTCGACGTCACCGGTCTTGCGCAGAAAGGCGGCGCCGTGATGAGCCACGTGCAGATCGCGAATCGTCCTGCCGATATCCACGCGACGCGCATCGCGATGGGCGAGGCGGATCTCGTCATCGGCTGCGACGCGATCGTGACCGCGAGCAACGAATGCGGCTCGCGGATGCAGCCGGACCACACGCGCGTCGTCGTGAACAGCGCGCAAACGCCGACCGCCGAGTTCATCAAGAATCCGAACTGGAGCTTTCCGGGCGCGAGCGCCGAGGCGGATATCCGCGCGGCGGCGGGCGAGCACGTCGCGCTCGTCGATGCCAACCGCTTCGCCGTCGCGCTGATGGGCGACGCGATTTATACGAATCCGTTCGTGCTCGGGTTTGCGTGGCAGAAGGGCTGGGTGCCGCTGCGGCATGAATCGCTGGTGCGCGCGATCGAATTGAACGCGGTGCAGGTCGAGAAGAATCTCGCGGCGTTCGAATGGGGACGACGCGCGGCGCACGATCTTTCGTCGGTTACGCGGCTCGCTCACGGGACGCAAACGCAAGACGCGCCGGGCAAGATCATTGCGCTGCATACGCCGAAGGCGCTCGATACGCTCATCGACAAGCGGCTCGACTATCTCGCGAAGTATCAGAACACGGCTTATGCGGCGCGGTATGGGCGGCTGGTCGCGTCGGTGCGCGCGAAGGAAGCGGAACTCGGAACCGGTGATTATTCGTTGACGGAAGCTGTCGCGAAGAATCTTCACAAGCTCATGGCTTATAAGGACGAGTACGAAGTCGCGCGCCTGTATGCCGATCCGGTTTTCCTCGACAAGATTCGCGGGAGCTTCGAAGGCGACTGGAAGATCAAGGTGCATCTCGCGCCGCCTTCCTTGTCGAAGAAGGATTCGCATGGGCATCTGGTGAAGAAGCAGTACGGCCCGTGGATGATGTCCGCGATGCGTGTTCTCGCTCGTTTCAAGTTCCTGCGCGGGACGGCGCTCGACCCGTTCGGACGCACGGAGGAGCGGAAGATGGAGCGCGCGTTGATCGGCGAATACGAAGCGCTGGTGAAGGAGCTGATCGGCGGATTGACGGCAGAGAAGCTGCCGCTCGCGATCGAACTGGCGAATCTGCCGGATTCGATGCGCGGGTATGGGCACATCAAGGAAAACAACGTGAAGGCCGCGAAGCTGAAGTGGGAGAAGTTGCTGGGACGGTGGCGCGATCCGCAGGGTGACGAAAAGCGACAAGTAGCCTGACGCGCTGGCTCAAAAAAAAAACGGCGATCCTTTCCGGATCGCCGTTTTTCTTTCAGCGCAGCAAATAAACCTTACTTCGCCACCCGCGCATTCGCGCTCGCCACCGCCGTCATATTGATGATCCGACGCACGGTCGCCGCCGGCGTGAGGATATGAACCGGCTTCGCGGCACCCAACAAGAACGGCCCGACCGTCACGCCTTCGCCGCTCACCATCTTGAGCAGGTTATACGTGATGTTCGCCGCCTCGACGTTCGGCATGATGAGCAGATTCGCCTCGCCATGCAGCGTCGTGCCGGGGAACGAAGCCTTGCGCACGGCTTCCGACAAAGCCGCGTCGCCGTGCATTTCACCGTCGATTTCGAGATCCGGCGCGCGCTCGGCGATCAGCTTGCGCGCTTCGGCCATCCGGCTCGCCGATGCGCTCGGCACGCTGCCGAAGTTCGAATTCGACAGCAGCGCGACCTTCGGCTGCACGCCGAAACGCTCGATCTCGCGCGCGGCGAGAATCGTCATGTCGGCGAGCTGTTCGGCCGTCGGCGTCTCATTGACGTACGTGTCGCTGATGAACAGATTGCGCCCTTGCAGCATCAGCAAGTTCATCGCCGCGAAGTTGTTGGCGCCTTCGGCCTTGCCGAGCACCTGATCGATGAACTTCAGATGATCCTGATACGTGTCGATGAGACCGCAGATCATCCCGTCCGCGTCGCCGGTATGAACCAGAATCGCGCCGATCAGCGTGTTGAACTTGCGCAGCGCGGCCTTCGCGCTTTCGGGCGTCACGCCCTGACGCGCGGCGATCTCGTGATACGCCTGCCAGCTCTTCTGATAACGCGGATCGTCTTCCGGATTCACGATCTCGAAATCGACGCCTGGCTTCAGCTTCGAGCCCATCTTCTGCAGACGCATCTCGACAACCGCCGGACGCCCGATGATGATCGGCTTCGCGATCTTCTCCAGCAGCACGAACTGCGCGGCGCGCAGCACGCGCTCGTCCTCGCCTTCCGCGAACGCGATGCGCGCCGGCGCCGCCTTCGCCGCCGCGAACACCGGGCGCATCACCATGCCCGTGCGATACACCGTCGCGCCGAGCGTCTCGCGATACGCGTCCATGTCCTTGATCGGACGCGTCGCCACGCCCGAATCCATCGCGGCTTGCGCGACAGCCGGCGCGATCTTGATGATGAGGCGCGGATCGAACGGCTTCGGAATCAGATATTCCGGACCGAATTCCAGCGAATGACCTTCGTATGCCTTCGCGACTTCATCGCCCTGATCGGTCTCTTCGGCGAGTTCCGCGATCGCGCGCACGCACGCGAGCTTCATCTCTTCGGTGATCGTCGTCGCGCCGACATCCAGCGCGCCGCGGAAGATAAACGGAAAGCACAGCACGTTGTTGACCTGGTTCGGATAGTCCGAACGGCCCGTCGCGACGATACAGTCCGGACGCACGCGCTTCGCTTCTTCCGGGCGGATTTCCGGCTCGGGATTCGCGAGCGCGAGAATCAGCGGCTTGTCGGCCATCGTCTGGACCATCTCGGCCTTCAGCACGCCCGCGCTGGAACAGCCGAGGAACACGTCGCAGCCGTGCATCGCATCGGCGAGGGTGCGCGCGTCGGTCGACGCCTGATAGCGCTCCTTCGACGCATCCAGATTGCCGCGGCCTTCGTAGATCACGCCCTTCGAATCGATCACGAGCGTGTTCGACTTCTTCAAACCCAGATGCACGAGCAGATCCAGACACGCGATCGCCGCCGCGCCCGCGCCCGAGCAGACGAGCTTCACTTCCTCGAGCTTCTTGCCGACCACTTTCAGGCCGTTGAGAATCGCCGCCGAAGCGATGATCGCCGTGCCGTGCTGATCGTCATGGAAAACGGGAATCTTCATGCGCTCGCGCAGCTTCTTCTCGATATAGAAGCATTCCGGCGCCTTGATGTCTTCGAGATTGATGCCGCCGAGCGTCGGTTCGAGCATCGCGATCGCATCGACGAGTTTGTCCGGATCGGTTTCAGCCAACTCGATGTCGAACACGTCGATGCCCGCGAACTTCTTGAACAGGCACCCTTTGCCTTCCATCACCGGCTTGGCCGCGAGCGGGCCGATGTTGCCGAGTCCCAGCACGGCCGTGCCGTTCGTCACGACGCCGACGAGATTCGCGCGCGACGTGTACTTCTGCGCGTCGAGCGGTTCGTCGTAGATCGCCATGCAAGCGGCCGCGACGCCCGGCGAATACGCGAGCGAGAGATCGAGCTGGTTGGATAGCGGCTTGGTCGGAGTAACCGAAATCTTGCCGGGGCGGGGATTCTGGTGATACGCGAGGGCGCTTTGCTTGAGTTGTTCGTCCATGATTGACCTGAGACGTTTGGGAATTATTTGAACAGGGTTCACACTGCCGTCGACCGTGCTGCAATGAATGCGGAAATGTGAATCGATGGACCAAGTATCACGGCTCGGCACGTCGGATAGACGCAACGTGCCGCTCGGAAGGATGTGACGAGCGGACGGAGCCTTGGTTTTTTTGGGACGTCCAGTGTACACCGCGCACTTGAAATGACGCGATGCAACGTTTCAGCGCAATTTCGTCCGATGAAGCACGCTCAGGCGAGCTCGGCGCCGCGCTTTTCGGGGATCAGAAAGAGCGTCGCGATGACATCGAGCAGATAGATCGACGCGAGGAACGCGAGCGCGACCGCGAACGAATAGCGCGCCGCCAGCGCGCCGACCGCGACCGGTCCCAGACCGCCCACCGCGCGCCCGATGTTGAACAGCACGTTCTGCGCTGTCGCGCGCGCTTCGGTCGGATAGATTTCGGAGATCAGCGCGCCGTAGCCGCCGAGCATGCCGTTCACGAACACGCCCATCACCGCGCCGCCGATCAGCAACGCGGACGGGCTCGTCAGATTGGAGTAGACGAAGACCATCGCGACCGCGCCGATCTGATAGACGAGAAACGCGGGCTTGCGCCCGAAGCGATCCGCCGCGAGACCGAACAGCCAAATGCCGAGCGCCATGCCGAGCACGGTGGCCGCGGTCCAGAGACCGGATTTCGTAAGCGAGTAGCCGAACGTCTTCGACAGATAGCTCGGCAGCCAGATCATCAGCCCGTAATAGCCGAAGTTCTGCACCGAGCACAGAATGATGACGCCGATGCTCGCGCGCGCGGTGCGGGCGTCGTCGCAGAGACGTTTGAGCGGCAGCTTGCGGGCGCGGTTCGCTTTCGCGGCCGCGCGGCGTTCGGTGAAGAGCGCGGGTTCCTCCACATGCCGCCGCACGAAAAACGACGCCACCGCCGGCAGCAGCCCCACCGCGAACATGCCGCGCCAGCCGATCAGGGGGAGGAGCAACGGCGTGACGAGCGCGGCGGCGAGCACGCCCAGTTGCCAGCCGATTCCGACATACGACGACACGCGCGCCCGCAAACGCGCGGGCCACGCCTCGGCGACGAGCGCCATGCCGATGCCGAATTCCCCGCCCAGCCCGATCCCGGCGATGGTGCGGTAAATCAGCAGATCGCCATAGCCCTGCGCGAGGGCGCATAAACCGGTGAAGACGGCGAACACGAGAATCGTCCAGGTCAGCATGCGGACGCGGCCGAAATAGTCGGACAGCATGCCGAACACGATGCCGCCCGCGACCGCGCCGGTGAGCGTCCACGTGACGAGCGCGCCGGATTGCGCGGGCGTGAGATGCCGGTCGGCGGCGATCGCGGGCAGCATGAAGCCGAGAATCAGCAGATCGAAGCCGTCCATCGCGTAGCCGAGAACCGACGCGATGAGCGCCTGCAGCGCGTGGCGCGTGGGCGCGACGCTGGAATCTTGTGTAGAGGGAACGGATGTCATCGGCGATGTGAAGTTGCGCAACGGCGCCGCGAGTTTACGCGCGAGCGGCGCGGCTTCACAACCTGCAAACAATTCGCCCGGCCTCGCCGCCTCGGGTAAAATGCCGGGCTAGCTGTGCATGGGACGGCCTTAAGGCGCCGAACTAACGCGCCGAACTAAGGCGCCGAAGCGCCAAGTCCCGTCGACACGCGCGCAGGAAACGCCAAAAGCCATCCGAAAGGAATGCTCTTTCCGCGTCGATCCATGCGCCAGGGCCCGCGCGGCCGCCTCCCGCTTTCCAAGCGCCACACAAGTCCAAGGATTCGCCCATGACAGGCTTCGATCGCCAGACGATCTCCGACACCACCGCCAAGATGTTGCTCGAAGTGCAGGCGGTGCACTTCAACGCGGAAAAACCGTACATCTTCACGTCCGGTTGGGCGAGCCCCGTGTATATCGATTGCCGCAAGCTGATTTCCTACCCGCGCGTGCGCCGCGGCCTGATGGAGATGGCCGAAGCGACCATTCTGCGCGACGTCGGCTACGAGCAGATCGACGCGGTCGCCGGCGGCGAGACCGCTGGCATCCCGTTCGCGGCGTGGATCGCCGATCGCCTGATGGTGCCGATGCAATATGTGCGCAAGAAGCCGAAGGGCTTCGGCCGCAACGCGCAGATCGAAGGTTTGCTGACCGAAGGCCAGCGCGTGCTGCTGGTCGAGGACCTGACCACCGACAGCCGCAGCAAGATCAACTTCATCAACGCGCTGCGCACCGCGGGCGCGACGGTGAATCACTGCTTCGTGCTCTTCCACTACAACATCTTCAAGGAAAGCGTGTCCGTGCTGAAGGACATCGACGTCGATCTGCACGCGCTCGCCACATGGTGGGACGTGCTGCGCGTCGCGAAGGAACAGGGCTATTTCGAGACGAAGACGCTCGATGAAGTCGAGAAATTCCTGCATGCGCCGGCGGAATGGTCGGCCGCGCACGGCGGCGCAACTGCGGCTCCGCAATAAATATTGACAGTCGCAAGGCAATGAAAATGCAAAAAACCGCTGATTAAACTCAGCGGTTTTTTTAATTCTGCAAGCGGACGAACTAGAGCGAGTTCGGATTGGAAAGCGAGGAATCGTCGAGCGAGCCGTCGCCGGAATACGCCGACAGGTTCATTAATCCGTTGCTTTGCGCGTACTGAAACAATTCCGAATCGCGCTCGATGCCGAGTTTGCGCATCGCCGTATTCTTTTGCGTGCTGATCGTCTTGATACTGCGCCGCAATTGAGCCGCAATTTCGGTGATCGTCATGCCCGAGACGAACAGGCGCACCACTTCGAGCTCGCGCTTGGACAGGATGACGCTGCGCTGCTGCCCGCTCGCGCCGAGGCCCATGCTGTCGAGCGCGACCTTCACCGACGGCCCGAGGTATTCCTGGCCGCGCATCACGTGCTGGATCGCCCAGCCGATGTGATTCATGTCGTCGGCCTTGTTGATGATCGACATCACGCCGACCTCGCGCAAACGTTTGAGCAACGCCGGATTCTCGAGCATCGTCAGCACGACGAGTTTGACCCGCGGGAACTGCCGTCCGATGTAGCCGAGCAAGGGCATGCCGTCGCCGTACGAACCGCCGGGCATGGCGAGATCGGTGACGAGAACGTCGCAGGGAGACTTCTGAAGCAACTGGATGAGTTCGGTCGACTGACGCGCCTGCCCGACGACGTCAACCTCCGGAAACTTGTTGAGCGCCTGCGTCGCGCCGAAAAGGATCACCGGATGGTCGTCTGCGATAATGACTTTTATTCGCTGGCTCATTTAACTCTCCTGTATTTCAGTCGATTTGTTGCCGCGCGAATCTGCATCGAATTACTCATTTCTACATTCAATAGAGTCGGAAGTCGTCGCCGTCAAGGCGCTGCTTTCACTACGTCCAAACCTGCGAGCGCACAATGCGCCATCGGTTAAGTCCCAAGGAATCCAAGCTTTAATGCTTTGTTGCAATGTTAAACTGCAAGCTGGTTCGAAGCGCATCACTGAGACAAAAAACATCGTTGCGGCCAGCGAAACGCTGCTATAACGCGCGGCGATACTGACAGGAGTTCAGCCCATGCGCCTCACCGGCCGACGCGTGAGTTCGAGTGGCCATGTCGTATCAGTACTGTTCATCGCCTTGGCGGCGGCGGTTTTTCCCATTTCGCGCGACGCTGCGGCCGATCCCGTCTTCACCGTGACCAGTACGGATCTCGCGCCGGGCAAGACTATCGGGCGCGATCTGCTTTTCGATCAATCCGAGTGCAAGGGCGGCAACCGCTCGCCGCAAATTTCCTGGCATGGCGCGCCTTCGAACGCGCGCAGCTTCGCCGTGACCATCTTCGACCCCGACGCGCCGGGGCGCGGATGGTGGCACTGGGCC
The DNA here is from genome assembly GCF_023630985.1 of Caballeronia sp. ATUFL_F1_KS39. NCBI lineage: Bacteria > Pseudomonadati > Pseudomonadota > Betaproteobacteria > Burkholderiales > Burkholderiaceae > Caballeronia > Caballeronia sp. ATUFL_F1_KS39. Next base: position 14,753 of record NZ_JALQDZ010000025.1, read on the forward strand.
GTCGCCGGCATTCCCGCCGGCACGGATCGGCTGCCGAACAACGCGAGCGCTTCGGGCGCGCTGCGCAAGTTGGGCGCCATCGAAGCGCGCAACGACTGGGACACGGACGGCTACGGCGGCCCCTGCCCGCCGCCCGGCAAGCCGCATCGCTACATCGTGACCGTGTACGCGCTCAACAGCGCCGATCTGCGCTTGCGCCAGGGCACGCCCGCACTCATGTTCGAACACGAAATCCGCACAATGGCCATCGCCAGCGCGCGACTCACCTTCACATACGGGCGATAGTCGGACGTCGAGAACCGTGCGGTCGCGCCGGTCGGTCAAAAATTGTCTTTGCTAGACTGGCCCGAACCGTCCGCACGGCGCGCCTTCGGCGTGTGCCGCCGCGCACGGACCGACCTCGGGGACACCATGCCGAACATCGTCATCGTTTATCACAGCGGCTACGGCCACACGAAGAAGGTCGCGGACGCCGTGCTCGGCGGCGCAACGGACGCCGGCGCGAACGTGAAGCTGATCGCCGTCGGCGAGCTCGACGACGCTGGCTGGGCCGAACTCGACGCCGCCGACGCCATCGTTTTCGGCGCGCCGACCTACATGGGCGGGCCGTCCGCCGATTTCAAGAAATTCGCCGATGCAAGCTCGAAACCGTGGTTCGCGCAGAAATGGAAGGACAAGATCGCGGCCGGCTTCACGAATTCGGCGCACATGAACGGCGATAAATTCCTGACGATCTCGTATTTCGTGACGCTCGCCATGCAGCACGGGATGGTCTGGGTCGGCACGGGCATGATGCCGTCGAACACGAAGGCGGCCACGCGCAACGACCTGAATTTCGTCGGCGGATTCACCGGGCTGCTCACGCAATCGCCCGCGGATGCCTCGCCGGAGGAAGCGCCGCCGATCGGCGATCTGGAGACGGCGAAGGTTTTCGGCGCGCGCGTCGCGGCTGTGACGGCGCGCTGGATCGGCGATCGCGCCGCCGTCGACAACGACGGACATCAGTCCGCCTCGAATTCGCACTAAAATGTCCGTTTTGCGGCGAGCGCCCGCACGAACCAGCGAGATCGAGATGACCACGAAAGTATTTGTCGACGGACAGGAAGGCACCACCGGCCTGAAGATTTTCGAATATCTGTCGCAGCGCCGTGACATCGAAGTGTTGCGCATCGAGGATGCGAAGCGCAAGGACGTGGAGGAGCGCCGCCGCCTCATCAACGCATCGGACGTGACGTTCCTGTGCCTGCCGGATGTCGCGTCGCGCGAGTCGGTTTCGCTCGTCGCGCCGGACAACACGCGCACCGTGATGATCGACGCCAGCACGGCGTTCCGCACGCAGGACGACTGGGCGTACGGTCTGCCGGAGTTGTCGCGCGCGCAGCGTGAGCGCCTGCGCACGGCGAAGCGCATCGCGGTGCCGGGTTGCCACGCGTCGGCGTTCGTGCTGTCGGTGCAGCCGCTCGTCGCGGGCGGCCTCGTGCCCGCCGATTTCCACGCTCACGCCTATTCGATCACCGGCTACAGCGGCGGCGGCAAGAAGATGATCGCGGAGTACGAAGCAGGCGGCGACGACAAGCTGATGAGCCCGCGCCCGTATGCGCTCGGCCTGACGCACAAGCATCTGCCGGAAATGTCGGTGCGCACGGGTCTGAAACGCGCGCCGGTCTTCACGCCGATCGTCGGACCGTTCCTGAAAGGTCTCGCCGTGACGACGTATTTCTCGCCGGACCAGCTCGCGCGCCCGGCGAAGCCGCAGGACGTGCGCGACATGCTCGCCGAGTATTACAACAACGAGCCCTTCGTGCGCGTCATGCCGTTCGACGCTGAGAGTAACCTCGACGCCGGCTTCTTCGACGTTCAGGCGTGCAACGAAACGAACCGCGTCGATATTTTCGTGTTCGGCAACGACGAGCGCTTCGTGACCGTGGCGCGCCTCGACAATCTGGGCAAGGGCGCGTCGGGCGCGGCGATCCAGTGTATGAATCTCGCGATCGGCGCCGACGAAGAGACGGGGCTCGCCCGCTGATCGAGCTTCAGCCGAATCAAAAAAGGCCGACTCGCCTAGGGGGCGAATCGGCCTTTTTCGTATCAGTCGGTGCGGCGCAGCATCGGAATGTACTGACGAAAAAAAGCCCGCCAAGGTTGACGGGCTGAATCCATATCAGTGGAGACATGGAGGAGACAGGAGTAAATATACCAAGAATATTGGTGCATCGCAACATGACCGTCGCAACGCGCTGACGCCCGACACGCCGACGAAACTCAGGGCTGCATCATCGAAAGGATGAACTGGAGCTGATCCGCGGAAATCGGCTTGACGAGATGCATGTCGAAACCTGCGTCGAGCGTCATTTCTCGATGCTGGGGCTGCCCCCAGCCGGTGAGCGCGACGAGCATCAACGCGTGGCCGTTCGGCAGCTTGCGCAACTGGCGCGCCGCCGCAAGTCCGTCGACGAGCGGCATGCCGAGATCGAGGATCACGACTTCGGGGTCGAACTGCGCGGCGACTTCCACAGCCTGCGCGCCGTTCGCCGCGAGCGCGACCTCGTGGCCCATGCCGGTCAGCAAGTTCGCGAGACCGGCGAGCGCATCGTCGTCGTCGTCGGCTATCAGGATGCGCTTGCTCATGATGGCCTCAGCGGGAACCGTAAATTTCGAGTGTCAGCTTGTTCGACCCGGCCTGCGCCGCCGTAATCTCGGTGCGCGCACCGCGTGCGCCCAGATAGAAGTGCTGGCGCGCGGGCGAATTCTGATCGTGCGTCGCGTCGGGCACGCACGAGGCGATGTCCGCCGCGACGCCCTGCAGCGAATCCGCGCTCGATCCGCCGCGCGGCGTCCATGTGCATCGATAGTTGGTTTGCGAAGCGGCGCACTTCGCGTCGTCGCCGCAGGGAAGCGCGATCGCGCGGCCGTCGAAAGCGGAAAGCGACGAGAAATTCGGCGCGGCGGACAGCACGCGTTTGAGCGCATCGCACGGATTCGGCGTGTCGTCGGCGCGCGCGCACGTCGTCGAAAGCATGCCGAAGCAGAGCGGCAAGAGCGCGGCGAAGACGGCGCGTCGGCCTGTCTCATCCATGAGCGCCTCCTTTTAGCTGTTCTTTTCGTGTCGCCGAGAACCGGCGAGCGCGACTATGCGCTGCCAATTCGCGTATGTCTGTTCGAAAGCGAATGAAGCACTGAAAACGGCAGCAAGTCACGCACCCGTTTTTGCAGACGTTTGGAAGCGCGTTAGTGACGCACGAGCGCCATCATCGCGCCGAAGCCGACGAACACGCCGCCCGTCAGCCGGTTGAACGCCTGCGCGACGCTCGCGCTTTTCAGTTTGTCGCCGATGCGCGCGCCGAGCCCCGCGTACACGGCGTACCAGCTCACCTCGATGACGGCGAACGTCGACACGAGCACCGCGAATTGCGGCAAGACCGGCCGGCTTGCATCGATGAACTGCGGCAGCAGCGCCGCCGCAAAGAGAATCGCCTTCGGATTGCTGCTCGCGACGAGAAAGCCGTTGCGAAAAAGCGTGAAGGGTCTGAAAGCATGCGCGCCGCCGGTTTCGTCGCGCACGTCGATCGCGCCCGCCTTGGCGCGCCAGCTTTTCACGCCGAGCCAGACGAGATACGCCGCGCCGATCAGACGCAGCGTGTCGAAGAGGCGCGGCCACGCTTCGAGAAACACGCCCAACCCCGCCGCCGACACCGACAACATGATGACGAGCGCCGTCAGACAGCCGGCCATGGTGGCGGTCGAGCGCTCGAGACCATGCCGTGCGCCGTGCGTCATGACGAGCAGCATGTTGGGGCCGGGAATCGCGGATACGACGAAGACGGTGGCGACGAACAGCCACCAGAGATGCAGGCTCATTGCGGCGTGGCAAGGACGGAAACGGGATTCGAATTATGCCGTTTGACCGCCTTCCACGACATCGATTTACGACTCGCGCCCCGCGCGGCGCGCGGCCACCTGACCGAGCACGGCGAAATCCTTCTCGCCGTCGCCGTGGGCGAGCGCATCGACGAGGTTGTCGCGCACGACGCTCGCCACCGGCAGCGGCACGTTGACGGCATCGCCCGCGGCGATCGCGAGACGCACGTCCTTTAGTCCGAGACGCGCCTTGAAGAGCGCGGGCTCGTAGCGCCGCTCGGCGATCATCTTCCCGTATCCCTGATAGACCGGTCCTGGAAACAGCGAATTCGTGATGACGTCGAGCAGCGTCTGCGATTCGATGCCGTGGCCGCTCACGAGCGCCGCCGCCTCGCCGAAGCTCTCGATCGCCGACGCCAGCATGAAATTCGCGGCGAGCTTGAGCACGTTCGCGTGCTGCGGCTCGCTGCCGACGCGCCACGTTTTCTGGCCGAGCGCATCGAGGACGGGCTGCACACGGTCGATCGCTTCGCTCGCGCCCGCCGCGAGAATGTTGAGCTTGCCCGCCGCCGCGACGTCCGGCCGGCCGAGCACCGGCGCGGCGACATACGCGACGCCGTGCTGCGCGTGCAATTCGGCGAGCTCGGTGGCGAGCGCCGCCGAGATCGTCGCCATGTTGACGTGCACCAGGCCTTTCGGCGCGTGCTTGAGCAGGCCGCCATCGACGAGCACGGAGCGCAGCGCGGTATCGTCGGCGAGCATGGAGAACGCGGCGTCGCCGGCGAAAGCCTGCTCGGGCGTATCGACGACCGACGCGCCCTGATCCGCGAGCGCGCGCGTTTTGTCGCGCGAGCGATTCCAGACGCGCACGCTGTGCCCCGCCTTGAGCGCGCGCTCCGCCATCGCGCCGCCCATTTCCCCCAATCCGATGAATCCGATATCCATGCTCGTGTGCTCCTTTGCCTTGTCCGCTTGCCGCGCGCGCAATGCCGGGCGGACCGAGCGCCAGTAAAGCACATCGCCGGAAAGCGCGCAGAAGCGCGCAATGCCATACTGCTGCATGGTCAAGGCGCGCTTTCACTTCCATCGCGAACTGAACGATTTCCTCGCTCGATCCCTGCGCGGGCACACGTTCGCGTGCGCGTGCGCGAAGTCTTCGTCGATCAAGCACATGATCGAGGCGCTCGGCGTGCCGCATACCGAAGTCGATCTGATCGTGAAGGCCGGCCGCGCGGTTGGATTCGACGCCCCGATCGAGCCGGACGATCTCATCGAGGTTTATCCCGCGCGTCACGCGCCCGCCGGAATGGAGAACGGCGCGCTGCTGCTGCGCCCGCCGCTCGACGCCGCGGACCTGCGTTTCATCGCCGACGCACATCTCGGCGGACTCGCGCAACTCCTCCGGCTGGCGGGCTTCGACACGCGCTACGACAACAACTTCCCCGACGATGAAATCGAGCAGCTCGCGCAGGACGAAGCGCGCATCGTGCTCACGCGCGATCGCGAATTGCTCAAGCGCCGCACCGTCTTGCGCGGATGCTACGTGCGGACCCTGCAAGCCGATGACCAGTTCCGCGAAGTCTCGGAGCGCTTCGATCTCGCGCCGCACGTCCGCGCGTTCCGTCTCTGCCTGATGTGCAACGCGCCATTGCGTCCGGCCGCGCCCGGCGAGATCGACGGCCGCGTGCCCGAGGGCGTACGTGAGCGGCATGCGCGCTTCGTGACCTGCGATGTGTGCCATCGCGTGTTCTGGGAAGGCTCGCACTGGCGGCGCATGCGGGCGCGCATCGATGCGCTGGCGGAGGCGGGTCGCTAGTTCCGTACAATGTCGGACTTGCAATCAATCGTCGCATCGGAGCATCGCGTGAACAAATTCGAACTGGAACAGAACAAGGCATTCAAACTCGCCAACGACCTCAAGCAGGGCGGCCGGGCACGCGTGGGCGCAGCGGATGCGCAGAAGCTCGATCGGCGTGAACAGCGCAAGCTCGATCAGGCGAAGGGGCTCGTGCCGTTCGCGTGCAAGCTCGATGAAAAGCTCGTCAAGCAGTTGAAGGAACGCGCCGAAGCGCATGAAGGCGGGATGACGGAAGTGCTGGCCGAGTTGCTGGTGAAGGCGGGGCTGGAGCGGTAAGCGCTGGTTGTCGCCGTGGTGGCCGCGGCAGCGAACGATGCGCGGCGACTACGCTTTGTCGTGCCTGAGCGGTTCCGGCTTGCCCGTTCCCTTGAACGGGCTGCGGCAGGACTCATCGATCAGGCTCGTCAGCTTCTCGAAGGTCTTCGCATCCAAACTACGCCACTGGTGATAATCACACCAGCCCGGCATCAAGAACTTCACGCCGCGCCCCATCATCCGGCCTGCTTCGTTCGTTTCGCGAACATGTTGAGAAACGACGATTTCGGCGCCCGCGTCCTACGTATGCGCCGCCCTCGCAGAAGCTTCCCACCTTGCGACGCTTCCTCCTCCTCGAGATATGCCGGCGTAAGAAAACTGACGCCCTGCGCCTCCATCAACTCGAACGTCTCGTCGACTGTCCGCCGGCAAAGCTCGTTTTCGACCTCTTGAAGCCGCGCAATGTACAGCGCCAGCCTGTCCTTCGGAACCACGACGAGCTTCTCCGAATCCAGCAACGGCATCTCGCCCCATTCGCTCGACAACCGCCCCGCTGCCCGCGCCGCTTCATACTTACGCTCGATTAATTCAACGGTCCTAACCATTTTCCACCCTCCCATTTGCACGACGATGGGCCGATTATGACCGCCAACGTTCGCCCCATGCCACCTGTCCGAACGGGTTAGGAAGAATCGCCTGCGCGCGCCCGGCCGTGTAGTCGGCTTGCGCCTAACGCGTGAGGTCGCGCGCTTCGTCGACATCCGCATGGCGCGTCGCCGGGATGCACGCCACCGCGATCAGCGAGAGCACGAGCCCGCCCATCACATAGAACGTGGGTGCGAGTTGCGATTCGGTCACGCGGATGAGCCACGTCACGATGAACTGTCCGAAGCCGCCGAAGATCATCACCGCGATGTTGTACGCGAGGGAAAGCCCTGTCGAGCGCACGTGCGCCGGAAACAGCTCCGCGATCAGCGCGCCGAACGGCCCGTAGTATCCCGACAGCGCGATCGACAGCAGCGCCTGCACGACAACGAGCCGCATCACGCTCGGTTCCGCCGCGAGCCACGCGAAAAGCGGATAGATGATGACGAGCGTGATCGCGAGCGACCACAGCGACAGCCCTTTGCGCCCGATGCGATCCGACCACGCGCCCGTGACCGGCGACAGCACCGTCAGCAGAAGATTGCCGACGATCAACGCCGTGAACGACTGACCGAACGGCAGCTTCAATTGCTTGACGGCGAACGTCGGCAGATAGGCAATCAGCACGTACACGCTCACCGTCAACGCGATCACCGAGCCGAGCCCGCACAGCACCTCGCGGCCATGCGTGCCGAACACTTCGCCGAGCGTCGCGCGGCGCGCGGTTTTCTTCGCGTGCAGGAACGCTTCGGTGTCGGCCATGTTGCGGCGAATGTACAGCCCGACCGGCCCGATCACGAGACCGAAGATGAACGGCACGCGCCATCCCCATGAATCGAGCGCTTCGGGCGACAGTCCGCGCGAAATCGCCGAGCCGACGATCGCGCCGAGCAGGAGCGACGCCGCCTGGCTCGCCATCTGGAAACTGCCGTAGAAGCCGCGCTTCGAAAACGGCGCCGCTTCGATCAGCAGCGCGGTCGAACTGCCGAACTCGCCGCCAGCGGAAAATCCCTGCAGCAGCCGCGCGAACACGATGACGAGCGGCGCGCCGATGCCGATCGCCGAATACGGCGGCGCTATCGCGAGCAGGAGAATGCCGAGCGTCATCAGTCCGATGACGAGCGTCAGCGCCGCCTTGCGCCCCGCGCGATCCGCATACAGGCCGAGAACGATGCCGCCCACGGGACGCATCACGAACGCGACGCCGAAGGTCGCGGTGGTCAGAAGAATCGACGAATAATCGCTGCTGCTCGGAAAGAACAAGCGGGCGATGACGACCGTCATGAAGCCGAACACGGTGAAGTCGTACCACTCCAGCGCGTTGCCGATGACCGCCGCCATCACGGCGCGCGCGTTCAATGCTCTTCCTGGCATGCGATCCCCCAAGGTCAGTGGGTGTCCGCGCTTTAAAGATGCGAACGCGCGGCTCTTTTTTCCTTGGCGAGTGTAAAGACGGTTTTTCTCCCGATCAAGCTAATTGCGAACGAAGAAAAGCGCGCCGTGCCTTTCGGCCGGGCGCGCTTCGGCTCGGGAGCGAGCCGCGCTTAGGCCTTTTTCACATAGGCGCTGCACCAGCCCTTCGCCGCGACCTGCTTGTTGCTGAACATCGGGCACGGCGCGTAGGCGTCCGTCGGCTTGCCCTGATAGAACTGACAGTTGCCGCAGTCCTGCCCGGCGGCGTACTTCGCGAACTTGGCCTTGTCGACCTTGCTCGCGTCTTCCTTGTAGCCGAGTGCCTGCGCGGTGGGATCGCTTTCAGCGACTTTCGGGGCGTCGGCGGCGAAGGCCGCTTTCGAGCCGAGCGCGAACGTCGATGCGACGCCCACGCTGGTAATGAGAAACGTGCGACGTGATGTCTTCATGGTGACTCACTCCATGTTGTATTGGGGGATAGCGCCGTTCTTGGCGACGGCGATACCCGAGCATAGCAACCTGAAAGCGAGTCGACGACGCCAAATGTTAGAGATAAGGCACGGCGGAAAGTCGCATGACAGTCAGCGCGCCATGTCGGCGACGCGTTCGGCGATCGCGAGCGATGCCGTCAATCCCGGCGATTCGATGCCGAAGAGGTTCACGAGTCCCGGCACGCCGTGCGCCGATTTGCCCTGGATCACGAAATCCGCCGCCGCCTGGCCCGGACCGGACAGCTTCGGACGGATGCCCGCGTACGCGGGTTGAAGCGCGTCGTCGGGCAGACCCGGCCAATACGCGCGGATCGCGGCGTAGAAGGAATCGGCGCGACGCGGATCGACGTCGTAATTGAGCGCCTGCACCCATTCGACGTCCGGACCGAACTTCGCCTGCCCGCCGAGATCGATCGTCAGATGCACGCCGAGGCCGGCTTCGTTCGGCATCGGATAAATGAGCCGCTCGAACGGCGCGCGTCCGCTCACGCTGAAGTAGTTGCCCTTCGCGAAGTAGAGCGGCGGCACGTGACGATCGTCCAGTCCGCGAATGCGCCGCGCGATCTCGTTCGCATGCAAGCCCGCACTGTTGATGAGAAACGACGCCCGAAAGCGCGCCGGCGACTCGCCACCCGTCTCGACGATGAAGCAGCCTTCGCGCGCATCGATCGACGTGACCGGCGTATGGAACACGATATTCGCGCCGTGATTCTCCGCCTCGCCCTGCAGCGCGAGCATGTACTGATGACTGTCGACGATGCCCGTCAGCGGCGACCACACCGCCTCGACGCATTGAAGTTGCGGCTCCATCTCGGCCGCCTGTGCGCCGCTGATGCGCACGAGTCCCTTCACGCGATTCTCGATGCCCTTCTGTTCCAGCGCCGCGAGTTGCGGCACCTGATTGCGCGCCGTCGCGACGAGCAGCTTGCCGCATTGCCGGTGCGGCACGCCGTGCTCCTGACAGAACGCGTAGAGCATGTCGCGCCCGCGCACGCACAGTTCGGCCTTCAGCGATCCGCGCGGATAGTAGATGCCTGCGTGAACGACTTCGCTGTTGCGCGAGCTCGTGCCGATGCCGATGCCCTCGCCCGCCTCCAGCACGATGACTTCGCGGCCACGCTTGGCCAGCGCGCGGGCGATCGCCAGTCCGACGACGCCCGCCCCGATTACTACGCAATCGATCCGATCCATGTCTTCTTCCGCGGCAGATTTGTCCCAACTATTTTACGTTCGGGACTATTGCGCGTTACACAACAAATGCACGCCGATTAGATCGTTTTCCGGTGCAATTCAGAAAAAGGCAAGAATCTGGCCGCCAGATGTCAAAAACGACAGGTTTTGGCGGCCTTTTCGGCAATTTCGCGAACGGCGCGCTTTCAGAAGCCGATCGCTTTTTTGCGCAAGTTGCGGTCGATCTGAATGTCGCGCGCTTCGACGTGATGCCGTCCGTCGATACGCGCGTTGCCGAACGCATTCAGCATCGCGCGCCGCATGCCGCGCGGCGACGCCTGCGTGAGCGCGTCGAGCGGCGCGTCGCCGAGTGTTTCCGGAAAACGCGCGCCCCACGAATGAGCATTGCGGATTTCGGCGTAAATCGACTGCGCGATGCGCCGCGCGCCGTCGCGATCGGGCGGCGGAATTTCGTAGACGTTCATGCGATTCATCAGGGGCTCGGGAATCGCGCGCGCGTCGTTGGCCGTCGCGATCCACACGACGTTGCCCGCGTTGATCGGCACTTCGGCGAATTCGTCGACGAAAGTCTGCGCCGTGTCATGCTCCAGCAGCGCATAGAGCGCGCCGAGCGGATCGTATTGCGCGTCGCCGGTGGCCTTGTCGATTTCGTCGACGGTCATGACGGGATTCGCGTAGCTGCCGTTCACGAGCGCATCGAACACCTTGCCGGGCTTCGCATTGCGCCATTGCGACGACGCCCCCGACAGGATCCAGCCCGCCGTCAGCGAGCTCATCGCGACATAGTGATTCGACGTGCCGAGCAGCCGCGCGAGCTGCTTCGCGAAGTGCGTCTTGCCGATGCCCGGCTCGCCGAGCAGCAGCATCGGCATGAGTTCGAGGCGATCGTCGGTTTCGAGGCACAGCGCGATCTGCTTGCGGATATCGGCGAGCGGCTCCTCGAAATTCGGCAGATCCGCGGCGAGATCGTCCACCGACGGCATGCGGTTCGGCTTCACGCAGAAACGCAGATTACCCACTTTGAGCATTTTTTCGTAAGTGGCGCGCAAGGCGTCGTTCGCGCCTTCGGAGAGATCGTTGAGCGCGGACTCCACATCGTCGAGACTGTAGACCTTGCTGAACGATGCCACTGCGAGTTCCTGTTTGACCACGGCCGTCGTCATGTCACACCCCGTCAATTTTTATGGTCGACGAGTCCAGTGTATCGACGCCAAAACCGCACGCAAGCGAGCAGTCGAACGCGTGTGCTGCTAATCGCGATGCGCGCAAAGCGTGCGAGTATCATCGTCGGACGACGCGGCGAGCGGGTTCGAAATCTGCTTCGCGTCAGGCCAGGTTGAGATTCGTTTCGTTCGTCCACAATTGTGTGTTGCGCGGTCTGGCTGAACCGTACCTGCGCCGCCGTGTCACAACGAATTCGCCGGAGAACGCCGATCCAGCGACGCGCCAGCCGCGCCGCCATCCGAACAGTCCGCGCGCAGGAGTCGCTTTCAATGCATAAAACGATACGCACCGTCTTTCTGAATGCCGCGCTCATGACGGGCGCCGGTCTTGCCGCGCTTAACGCGCAGGCGCAGACCGCGCCATCGCAACCGGTGACCTGGGAGTTGCAGGTCGTGCGCGACGGACAACAGATCGACTCGTTTTCCGGCACGACGAACGTCGGACAGGCGCGCACCGACACGCATCACAGCAAGGTGCAGAATCGCGTCGGCTGCGCGGATCAGCCTGCCGGCGACATCGATCTGCAACGCACCATCACCATTTCGCCGACGCGCGCGAACGCCGACGACATCACGCTCGCCATCGACGCGCAGGAAACCTTGCAGGACGACAGCTCGCGCGCATCGCCCTCGGGCTGCAAGCTGCCGCCGGTGCCGCGTCAGGTGAGCGGATCGCATCCGGGCTTGGCGCTCAAGCCAGGCGAATGGGCGCAGTGGCAGCTCATCGACAGCAATCCGTCGCTCGCCTACCGGGTACGCGCGAGCCTGGGGTCGCCGGCGGCGGCGCAATGACAACCGCGGTGACATAGACTCAAGAGGCCGCCGCTCGAGACCAAGAACGCATGCGAAACCCAGAACATCTTCCGCCAGGCCCGTCCGCTCATTCGGCCACGCCGGATTTCACGGCGGTCAGCTGGAATCTGCACAAGGGCCGCTCGCCCCTCGGCCTGCGCGCGTGGACCGCGATGCAACGGTGGGTTCAGACCACCAACGCCGACGTCTATTTTCTTCAGGAAGCGATGGCGCGGCGCATGCCGCAGCCCGTGCTCGCAAGCGGCTTCGGCAAGCCGTTCGACGCGCCGCTCGACGATGTCTGGCATTGCCAGGCGACCGAGATCGCCACCGCGCTCGAATTGCAGATCGCGCTCGGACCGAACGTGTTCAAGCCGTCGTGGCGGCATGGCAATGCCATTCTCTCGCCGCATCCGCTCGATCTTTCCGGGCGCTGGGACATCTCCGCGCATCGTTTCGAAAAGCGCGGCTTGCTGGTCGCGCGCGCGACCTTCGCCGGTCAGGCCATCACATTGCTGTGCGCGCATCTCGCGTTGACGCGGCAGGCGCGGCTGCGTCAGATGAACTGGATCGCGCACTGGATCGCGAAGGAAGCGCCGGAAGGTCCGCTCATGCTGGCGGGCGATTTCAACGACTGGCGCAACGACTCCGTGCCGCTTTTCGGCGAACTCGGCATGAGCGAAGTCGCGACGATGCTCGGCGAATCGGGCCGCACGTTTCCGGCTTTCTCACCGGCGCTCGCGCTCGACAAGATGTTCGTGCGCGGCCTGAAGCCGGTCGAATGGCTCGTGCCGACGCAGGACACCGCGTGGCTGTCCGATCACCTTCCGTACATGGCGCGGCTGCGCGTGGAGTGAGCGCGCTCAGGGCTTCGTGAGCAGCGCTTCCAGATCGGCGATGGTGACGGGCTTCGTCAGATGATGATCGAAGCCCGCGTCGAGCGCGCTGCGACGATCGGCATCGCTGCCCCAGCCGGTCAATGCAAGCAGCAGCGCGCTTCGGGTCGCGTCGCGCTTTCTCATTTCGCGCGCGACGTCGAAGCCGCTCATGCCCGGCAATCCGATATCGAGCACGACAACATCCGGTTTGAAATCGTCGAGCGATGCGAGCGCGCGCGGGCCGTCATGCTCGGTGCGGACTTCATGGCCGAGCGCTTCGAGCAGCATCGACATGGCAAGCGCCGCATCGACGCTGTCGTCGACGAGCAGGATGCGGCGGCCCGGCACCGTGCCGCCGCTTGCTTGGGCGGTGGTGTTCATGCAGTTCCCCGTTGCCGTCGTCGCACGAAAAGGCCAAAGCGGATGTTCCGACCCTCGCACGACGTTATTGAGATGATTGGGGCAATGTAGCACAGCGGGTTCGCGGGCAAGAAAACGACTCCGCAATCACACCGCCCGGCGGCTCTGCTATCGTGAACGTTCCTTCCGCCGCCGTCTCGCACCACAGTCATGTTCGATCTCTTCGACGACATTCCCAAGCCCGACATCGCGTGGCATCCGGACTGGATCGACGCCGACGCGGCTTCCGATCTGATGGGCGCCCTGATCGCGGAAGTCGCCTGGCAGCAGGACACGATGACCACGCCGGGCGGCCGCGTGCCGCTGCCGCGCCTGACCGCGTGGCAAGGCGAACCGGACGCGGTCTATGTCTATTCCGGCATCCGCAATGTGCCGCAGCCGTGGACGCCCGCCGTCGCGCAACTTCGCGAGCGCGCCGAGGCCGCCTGCGATGCGCGCTTCAACAGCGTGCTGCTCAACCGCTATCGCAGCGGCCTCGACAGCATGGGATGGCATGCCGACAAGGAACGCGAACTCGGGCCCGAGCCGGTGATCGCATCGGTGAGTCTCGGCGCGACGCGCACCTTCGAGTTTCGTCACGCGCGCACGCACGCGACGCACACGCTCGCGCTCACACACGGCAGCCTGCTCGTGATGCGCGGGCGCACGCAGCGCGAATGGGTGCATCGCGTGCCGAAAGAGCCGGGGGCGCGCGGCGAGCGCATCAATCTCACTTTCCGCTGGGTCGATGCGTCGAAACGGAAGTAATCGCGCTCAAGGACGTTTCGCGACGAAATCGATCTCCACGAGCGCATCGCGCGCAAGCCCCGTCACGCCGATGCACGTTCGCGCCGGCAGCGGCTTCGGCAGAAAGTACGAGCGATACACCGCGTTCATCGCGTCGTAGTCGCGCTTGAACTCGGTCAGAAAGATACGCACGCTGACCACATTGTCGAGCGTCAGCCCGACGCCGTTCAGCACGAGAATCAGGTTGTCCATCACGCGGCGCGTCTGCGCGGCGACGCCTTCGGGCAACGGCGCGCCGTCGTCGTTCGGATCGGTCGGCATCTGACCGGTGAGGAACACCCAGCCGTCGGCTTCGGCTGCGTGCGAGAAAGGGCCGACGGGCGTCGGCGCGGCATCGACCATCGTGAATTTCGGCATCTGAGTCACTTCGTCTCCCCGTTTTGCGTTCGATATAAAGCAGAACCGGCACGTTAGCGCGCCAAAATTGCGCGCGCGCCGGCGCCGCATGCGAAGATGGCCCGGCTTACGATTACCTTTTCACACGCGATGCTTCCCTATCCCATTCTCGCCGACGCCGTGTTGCGCATGCTGGCCGCGATGCTGATCGGCTGCATCATCGGCATCGATCGCGATCTGCACGGCAAGCCGACCGGCATGAAGACGCTCGGGCTCGTGTCGCTCGGCGCGTGCATCGCGACGATGTGCGCGCAAGGTTTCTCGATGACGCTCTCCAACGACGCCGACGTGTCGCGCGCCGTGCAGGGCATCGTGACGGGCGTCGGCTTTCTCGGCGCGGGCGTGATCCTGCAGAATCCGCGCGAGAATCGCGTGCGCGGGCTCACGACGGCGGCGTCGATCTGGGTGACGGCGGCGGTGGGCATCGTCTGCGGACTGGGCGTCTGGAGCCTCGCGTTCATCGCGATGATCCTGATGATCGCGCTGCTCACAATCGGGCGCGTCGTCGAGAAGCGTCTGTTGCGTCGCTGGATGAGCAAGCCGGAAGACGAACGCCAGAAATACGCGGACGTCGAAGAGGCTTAGGCGAACGCGTCGGCGGCGGGCGCTTTCACGCGATTGCGGCCCGCGACCTTCGCGGCATAGAGCAGGCCGTCGGCGCGCGCCATCAGCGATGCGAGCGGCTCGCGCCCGTCCCACATCGCAATGCCCGCGCTGAAGGTGTAATGCAGCAGGCCGCCGGGCGCGGCGCACGGCGTCGCCTCGACGGTCTTGCGCAGCCGCTCGACGAGCGCGGTGACATCGCCGATGCGCGCCGCCGTGCAGAAAAGACAAAACTCCTCGCCGCCGATACGCCCGAACGCATCGTCTTCGCGAATGCGCGCACGCACGATCGACGCGAAATGGCGCAAGACTTCGTCGCCCGCCGCGTGACCGTAGCGGTCGTTCACGCTCTTGAAGTGATCGATGTCGATGACCGCGACGAACTCGCGCTCGCCTTCCTGCCGCGCCCGCGCGAGACGCTCGCCCGCGCCGGCCAGCAATGCCTTGCGCGAAAGCGCGCCGGTGAGATCGTCGAAGCGCGCAAGCCGTTCGAGCCGCTGCGCGAGACGGTCGTGCGCCATCATCACGAGGCCGATGCACAGCGACGGCAGCACGAGAATGCCGAGCGCGAGAAACGTGATCTGCATCACGCCGGGCTGCAGCAGCGATGTCTGCGCGGGCGGCTCCACGACGTAGATCGCGCCGCGCACCGTATGGCCGAGCGCGCCGAGCGCCGCCGCGCCGGCGACGAACAAGTAGTTATAGCGCGGCCGTTCCCTCGGACGCTCGATCAGCACGCGTCCGGCGATCGCGAAATCGCACGCGGCATGAAACGCCGACACAATCACCACGCGCGCATTCACATCCGGCGTCACATACGTGAAGTAGACGATGCCCGCCATCACGCCGAGCCACATGATCCAGCCGGCCCAGCGCTGCGCGGGACGCATGCGAACGTCGAAGAAATCGTTGCAGCCTTCGTAGATGAGCAGGACCGTCGCGGCGAGCAACTGATTCGCGACGACGATGCCGAGCCACGCCGGCGCCACGTTCTGCACGGCAAAAAGCAAGAGCGAAACGATTGCGATGACGTTCGCCCCAAGCCAGCGCGGCACGCCCGCAATCGCGTGCGAGAGCAGCGAGATCAGCACCAGTATCGAGAGGATGCTCGACAGCGCCGTGACGACGAGAATGCTGACGGGACTGAACATCGCTGAAAGTGGACGGGTTATCGCTCGTGCTTTGAGCAAACGACGCCGCACGCGCGGTGCGACGAAAAGATTCGCTAAAAGGGATTCGCGGCGAAAGAGCACGAGTATCCGACAACACCGACGTGTTTACGGCTCGAATCGGCGTGCCTTGAACAGGTCGACCTGCGTCATGGCGTCGCATGACGCATGTAAAAACGCGGCGCAGCCTTTCGGCGCGCCGCGTTCGAACGCGGATTCCCGCGCGCTTTTACCATTCATGACGCTCGCGCCAGCGTTGCTCGCGGCGCATCTCGTGATGCCAGCGGCGCTCGCGCCATTCGTGACGACGCCATTCGCGCTCGCGCCAGCGTTCGTCGCGATCGCCGTATCCATATCCGTAATAGCCGACCGGCACCGCGGGCTGCGCGTACACGGGCTGCGTGTAGACCGGCACGCCCACGCCCACCGCCACATCGACGTGCGCGTTCGCCGATGCCGATATCGCAAGTGCCGCGAGCCCCGCCAGCCCGATCGCCGTACCAAGAAGTTTCTTCTTCATGCCGCTTTCTCCTTGCACCGAGTGCCGTGTGAGTCAGTGCAGTCTAGAAAGCGATGACGGATACAGGTGCAACGGGTTTGCCAGAAAGGTAACGTCAGGTAACGGTCAGCGAAAACGAAGGTGTCCTAGCGCACACGCTTGCCGGAACCGTCGATGACGACTTCGCCGTCTTCCTTCGTGAACGGCCCCTTCTGCGCTTCGGGCAGGATATCGAGCACGAGCTCCGATGGCCGGCACAGCCGCGCGCCCTTCGGCGTATCGACGAACGGACGGTTGATGAGAATCGGATGCGCGAGCATCGCGTCGATGAGTTGTTCGTCGCCGAGGCTCGGATCGTCGAGGCCGAGTTCGGCGTATGGCGTGCCCTTCTCGCGCAGCGCTTCGCGCACCGACAGTCCCGCGCGCGCGATCAGCGCAACGAGCGTCTCGCGGCTCGGAGGATGCGTCAGATACTCGATCACCGCCGGCTCGATGCCCGCGTTGCGGATCAGTGCGAGCGTGTTGCGCGAAGTCCCGCACTTCGGGTTGTGATAGATGGTGACGGTCATGGCGGCGATGTCCCTGCGTTCGTGGATTAGCCATCGCATTCTAGGCGATGGCGCGATCGACAGCTTCGCGTCACGCACGCGACCGCGAGCGCCATGCGCGTTCAATTGTCCTGTTCAATCGCGGAGCGACGGCCTATAACGAAGAGTGCAGCGCGGCATGCGTCTTCTGCGGACCCGCGGGTCCCATTCGCCGGCAAGCGCACCGGCGCTCCGTCTGCATCACATTCGAACAAGTCCGGGAAACCCGCCGCGGCAGCCTCGCCGGGAACCGGCGCCAATATCCGCTCGCCAGCGCCATGCATGGCACATGCAGCACTCGTGGCACGTTCCGTGCGGATCAACGATTCGAATCAGCGAACAGCGTTGCGCGGCGTACACGCGAACGCGCCTTTCGATCAAGGAGTCGACATGAAATCACGTATCGCCATGGCGGCGCTCGCCGCCTCGTTACTCGCCACGGCCGGTCTCGCATCGGCTCAGCAGTCCTACTACCGCACCGCGCAGGTTCCGGGACAGGCCACCGCCGACACCTGGACCGATCCCGGCGCGCCCGCGCAAAGCGCCATGCAGGGCCAGTCGACCGACACGTCCTACGGCGGCTCGCCGATGACACGCGGCGCGGCCGGCGCAACCACGATGGGCACGATGGACAGTCCGGCCTCCAAGCCCTGCACGCGCGGGCCGCAATGCAATATCTTCTTCGGCCAGTGAATTTTTTAGACTGCGCCAGCATAGGTGCATGACCCGGCGCGTCCGTTCGGTGAGAACGGACGCGCTTCCCTTATCCACGGAATGGCCAGCATGCACTGCGACGAATCTCCCGCACCTCTCTTCGACGAAGGCTTCAACCAAGTCGTGACCGAGACGCGCGAGCCGGACGGTTCGCTCGATGCCGGCCGGAAGTAAGCGCGCGATGGCCACCTCGAAAAGCAAGACCGCGCGCATTCGCGTCGGCGTCGGCGGATGGACGTTCGAGCCGTGGCGCGGCACGTTCTATCCGGACGATCTGCCGCAAAAGCGCGAACTCGAATACGCGAGCCGCGCGCTGACGTCCATCGAAGTGAACGGCACGTTCTACGGCGCGCAAAAGCCCGCGACGTTCATCAAGTGGCGCGACGAAACGCCCGACGACTTCGTGTTCTCGCTGAAGGCGCCGCGCTACGCGACGAATCGCCGGGTGCTCGCCGAAGCGGGCGATACCATCGAGCGATTCTTCGGCAGCGGCGTGCTCGAACTGAAGGACAAGCTCGGCCCGATCAACTGGCAATTCGCGCCGACCAAGAAGTTCGATCCGGAGGACTTCGAACGCTTTCTCGAACTGCTGCCCGCGAAAGTGGAAGGCCGCGCGATTCGTCACGCGGTCGAAGTTCGGCACGAGAGCTTTTGCGATGCGGCCTTCGTTGCGCTCGCGCGGAAGTATCGCGTCGCGGTGGTCATCGCGGGGGATTCGAAGTATCCGCAAATCGCGGATATCACCGCGCCGTTCGTCTATGCGCGCATCATGGGCACGACCGACAAGCAGGCGAAGGGCTATGCGAAAGCGGCGCTCGATCGCTGGGCCGAGCGCGCGAAGACGTGGTCGTCGGGCGGCTCGCCGAACGACTTGCAGACCTTCGGCAAGGCTGCGCCGAAAGCCGCATCGCGCGATGTGTTTCTCTACGTCATCAGCGGATTCAAGGAGCGCAATCCCGCGGCGGCGATCGCGCTCATCGAACGTCTGAAAGGCTAAAGAACCTCTAGCGGACGAGACACGGCTTCTTGTTGTCGAACTTCCAGTTCGGAATCAGATATTGCATCGCGACGCCGTCGTCGCGCGCGCCGAGTCCATGCTGCTTGTACAGTTCGTGCGCCTTCTCGACTTCGTCCATATCCAGTTCGACGCCGAGGCCCGGCGCTTCCGGCACCTTCACTTTCCCGCCGACGATCTGGAGCGGATCGCGCGTCAAACGCTGGCCGTCCTGCCAGATCCAGTGCGTGTCGATAGCGGTGATCTTGCCCGGCGCGGCAGCGGCGACGTGCGTGAACATCGCGAGCGACACGTCGAAGTGATTATTCGAATGCGAGCCCCACGTCAGGCCCCAGTCGTTGCACATCTGCGCGACGCGCACCGAGCCTTGCATCGTCCAGAAATGCGGATCGGCGAGCGGAATGTCGACCGATTGCAACTGGATCGCATGACCCATCTGACGCCAGTCCGTCGCGATCATGTTCGTCGCCGTCGGCAGGCCGGTCGCGCGGCGGAATTCCGCCATCACTTCGCGGCCGGAGTAGCCGTTTTCCGCGCCGCACGGATCTTCCGCGTAGGCGAGCACGTCGTGCTTGTCGCGGCACAGGCGGATCGCTTCGGCCAAGGACCACGCGCCGTTCGGATCGAGCGTCACGCGCGCATCCGGAAAACGCTCGGCGAGCGCCGTGACGGCTTCGATTTCCGCATCGCCCGCGAGCACGCCGCCCTTCAGCTTGAAATCGTTGAAGCCATAGCGCGCTTGTGCCGCTTCGGCCAGACGCACGACCGCCTCAGGCGTCAGCGCGACTTCGGTACGCACGCGGTCCCAATCGTCCTTGCCGTCCGCGCCGGACCCATACGGCAGATCCGTCTTGTGGCGATCGCCGATGTAGAACAGATAGCCGAGCATTTCCACTTCATCGCGCTGCTGGCCTTCGCCGAGCAAGGCCGCGACGGGCACGCCGAGATGCTTGCCGAGCAGGTCGAGCAGCGCCGCTTCGAGCGCGGTGACGGCGTGGATCGTCGTGCGCAGATCGAAGGTTTGCAGGCCGCGGCCGCCCGCGTCGCGATCGGCGAACTTCGTGCGGACCTGATTCAGCACCGCATGCAGATTGCCGACCGATTGCCCGACGACGAGCGAGCGCGCATCGTCGATCGTCTGGCGGATGTTCTCGCCGCCCGGCACTTCGCCGACGCCCGTGTAGCCCGCGCTGTCCGTCAGGATCACGAGATTGCGCGTGAAGAACGGACCGTGCGCGCCGGACAGGTTCATGAGCATGCTGTCGCGGCCCGCGACCGGCACGACGCGCAATTCGGTGACTTTCGGAGTGTTCGTGGACATGAGCGTGATCCTTCCCAGAGAGGTTGAAGCGGGTTTCAGTGCGCGCCTTGATGCGCGACGTGGCCGTCCGGCGTGCGATCCGAGCGGCGGTTGCGCGTGAAGAAGACCGCGACCGCCGCGATCAGCGATGCGACGCCGAGGCCGTACAAGCCGCCCGACACCGAGCCCGTATGTTGTTGAAGATAGCCGAAGGTCGCAGGCGCGAAGAAACCGCCGAGATTGCCGACCGAGTTGATGAGCGCGAGCACGCCAGCCGCGACGCGCGCATCGAGATAGCCTTGCGGAATCGGCCAGAACAGCGACGACGCCGCCTTGAAGCCGATCGCGGAGAAACAGATCGCGACGAACGAGAGCACCGCGTTGCCGGTCGTCGATGCGAACAGGCCACATGCCGCGATCACGAGCGCCACGGCGACCCACGCCTGCTGGAAGCGCCAGCGCGCGGAGAGCAGCGCGAAGCAGTACATCGCGACGATCGCGATCATCCACGGAATCGTGTTGTAGAGGCCGACCTGGAAATCGGTGAGGCCGCCCATCTTGCGGATGATCGTCGGCAGCCAGAAGGTTGCGGCGTAAATCGTGAGCTGAATCGCGAAATACATGAAGCAGAACAGCACGATCTGCGGATCTTTCAGCAGCTTGATCGCGGGAATGTGGCCGCCGGTGGCCGCTTCGCGTTCCGCCTGTTCGGATGCGATCGCGTTTTGCAGCGCGCGTTGCTCGTCGACGGAGAGCCAGTGAGCATCGCTGATGCGCGATTTCAGCAGCATCCAGCTCACGCCGCACAGGATGACGGAGAACCCGCCTTCGATCAGAAACATCCACTGCCAGCCGTGCAGGCCGAGACCGCGAATCGACAGCAGACCGCCCGTGATCGGGCCGGACAGAATCGATGCGAACGCCGAGCCGCCGAGGAAAATCGCGATCGCCTTGCCGCGTTCCTTCTGCGGCAGCCATTGCGTGAAGTAATAGATGACGCCCGGAAAGAATCCCGCTTCCGCGACGCCCAGGAGAAAGCGCAGCACGTAGAACGACGTTTCGTTCTGCACGAAGGCCATCATCGCCGCGACGACGCCCCACGTACCCATGATGCGCGTGAGCCACGCGCGCGCGCCGTACTTCTGCATCAGCACGTTGGACGGCACTTCGAACAGCGCATAGCCGATGAAAAACAAACCGCTGCCGAGACCGTACGCCGCCGCGCCGATGCCGAGATCGGTCTGCAAATGCGAGCTCACGAAACCGACGTTCACGCGATCGATGTAGTTCGCGATGAACATGATGAGGAACAAGGGCAGCACATGGCGCTTGACCTTGGCGCTGGCCGATTCGAGCAGATCGGCGGCTGGCGTGGCGGGAATCGTGTTCAAGGGATGTCTCCGGATCGCGTCTCGTGGTACGTTGTCTGATGACATTGTATGGCGAGATGCTTTCGGGGCCAATCACGTGTTTACCCTTTCTCGGCTCTAGGCTTGTCGTATATGGCTTACACGCCGATGGACACCGAGCGCATGTTCGGACGCTGGCCTTCTAAACTAGGACGTCCGACAACTACAGAAGCACAAAGCCGGTTGCGAAAACGACACTGCCGGCGCGAGGCCGGCAGTGTTTAACGAAGACGGGAAATGCTGACGCTTACTTCTTGTCCTGCCCGATCTCGTGATTCGCCATGATCTCGAGCGCGCGGACCATGCCCGAGTGATCCCACGCCTTGCCGCCGTGCGCGGCGCACGCATTGAACAACTGCATGCACGTCGACGTGTTCGGCAGCGCGACGCCGAGCGATTGCGCCGTCGCGAGCGCCAGATTCAAATCCTTCTGATGCAGCTCGATACGGAAGCCCGGATTGAACGTGCGCTTCGTCATGCGCTCGCCGTGCACTTCGAGAATGCGCGACGACGCGAAGCCGCCCATCAGCGCGGTGCGAACCTTTTCGGCATCGACGCCGGCCTTCGATGCGAGCAAGAGCGCTTCGCCGACCGCCTCGATGGTCGCCGCGACGATCACCTGATTCGCGACCTTGCAGACCTGTCCCGCGCCGACTTCGCCGATCAGCGAGATGTTCTTGCCCATCAGGTCGAAAAGCGGCTTGACCTTGTCGAACGTGGCTTGCGCGCCGCCGACCATGATCGTCAGCGACGCGGCCTTCGCGCCGACTTCGCCGCCGGAGACGGGCGCGTCGAGATAATCCGCGCCCTTCTCGCGCACTTTCGCCGCGAATTCGCGCGTGGCGATCGGCGAAATCGAGCTCATGTCGACGACGATCTGACCGCTCTTCAGCTTGCTCGCGACGCCGTTCTCGCCGAACAGCACGCGTTCGACGTCCGGCGTGTCCGGCACCATGATGAAGATGACGTCGGCCTGCTCCGCGACGGCCGCGGGCGAATCACAGGCCGTGGCGCCCGCGCCGGTCAGATCGGCGGGCACGCCGCTGCGCGTGAATGCCGCGAGCTGGACGCCGCCCTTGAGAAGATTGGCCGCCATGGGATTGCCCATGATGCCCAGTCCGATGAAGCCTGCCTTTTGCATGTATCGCTCCTTGATGTCGATTTTCGATGCCGGTTTGTCGAGCGCGACGCTCAGTCCGGGATGAAATGTTTGCGCACGCCCTGCGCCGCGTTTCTGAGCATCCCCAGATCCGCGCACACGGCGACGAATGTGCTGCCCATTGCCAGATAGCGCTCGGCGTCTTCCTGCACGGGCGCGAGAATGCCGCTCGGCTTGCCGGCCGCGTGCGCGCGCTCGAACACATGTGCGATGACCGCCTGCACGTCCGGATGGTTCGCTTGGCCGATGTGACCGTACGATGCCGCGAGATCCGACGGTCCGACGAACAGCGCGTCGACGCCTTCGACCGCGATGATCTCGTCGATCGCTTCGACCGCCGCGCGGCTCTCGATCTGCACCGCGACGCTGATATTGTCGTTCGCGATCTGGAAGTAGTTCGGAACCGTGCCGTAGCGATTGCCGCGATGCCCGACCGACACGCCGCGGATGCCCTGAGGAGGATAACGCGTCGCGGCGACGGCGCGCTCGGCATCGGCGGCGCTGTCGACGAACGGAATCAGGAAATTGACGACACCGCCGTCGAGCAGCTTCTTGATCGCGACGGGATCGTTGGCCTGCGGGCGCACGACAGGCGCGCTCGGGCTGTCTTTCAGCGCCATCAATTGCGGGATGAGCGTGAGCGCGTCGTTCGGCGCGTGCTCGGCGTCGAGCAGCATCCAGTCGAATCCGACCACGCCGACGAGTTCGGTGACGATCGGACTCGCCAGCGACATCCAGCATCCGATCAGCCGCTTGCGCTCGCGCAGCGACGTTCGGAATGTATTGGGCAGCGGTTGATATGGTGACGAAGACGGCATGATGCCTCCCTGTGACGACGGCGATCTGATTGGAAAGCGGCAAGTCCGAACTCACGTAGTTATCGGACGTCTTAACACAGGGTACTGTGGAAACGCGGGAAAACGACAGCGGCGTAAACCCTGCATTCCTTTAGTTTAAGAGATTTCTGCTAAGAATCGTCTAATTCTACTTATACGATGTCTTATATCAATTTGCAGGACATCCGGGCCGCGTCGAATTGACGAAGCGTTCCCCACGCAGGAAGATGCGTCGTCGGACATCCCCACGCGCGAGGCTTATCGCGCCATGCGCGTCGACCGATCCTAAGCGAAGCCAAGACGTCCGACAACGGGTGTAAACGCCGCGCTTCCCAGAACAATATCCATCAGCAGCGAATTACCATGGCCAGTCTCACCGATAAAGTCGTCGCAACCCTGATCGAGGATATCGAACGCGGCGTTCTCCGTCCCGGCGACAAGATCCCGACCGAAGCCGCGCTGATGAAGCAACTGTCGGTGAGCCGGTCCGTGGTGCGCGAGGCTGTGTCGCGCTTGCAGGCGGCGAACGTCGTGGAAACGCGGCACGGCGTCGGCACGTTCATCCGCTCGCCCGAGGAACGCGAATCGGTGCGTCTCGCGGATGCCGACCTGTCGAACCTGCTGGACATCATGGCGATCATCGAATTTCGCATCGATCTCGAAGGCGCCGCCGCCGCGCTCGCCGCCGGCAGGCGCACCGACGCGCATCTGAAGCAGATCGCCGCCGCGCTCAAGCGCTTCGAGGAGCAACTCGCGAACGGAAGTACGGACGTGCTGCAACACGACGTCGAGTTTCACTTGCAGATCGCGCGCGCGAGCGGGAATCGCTATTTCCACGACGTGCTTAGTCAGATGGGACGCGGCGTCAGTCCGCGCACGCGGCTGCGCAAGGCCGAAATCGCGGAGCTGGATCAGATCGAACGTCTGCGCTGTGTGCTGAGCGAGCACAAGGCGATCTATCAGGCGATCGTGCGTCAGGATCCGGACGATGCCCGCGCCGCGATGCGCATGCATCTGAGCAACAGCCGCGAACGGTTGAGACACGCGCATGGCGCTGCCGCCTGAATGAGCGCCGATGTTTTGGGCAGTGCCGCCACGTTGTCTGAGTAAACAAAAGAGTTCGTATGTATACGTGGTAGTAGTTAACAAGCTCGCCGCAAATCGGTGGATAACTGGCAATGCGCTTTTTACGTCAGAGGTTTACCGCGCCGACAACTCCGGTATGGCGGGCGTGGTTTCGGCCTGAACTCGGGACAACTTTCGCGTCGTTTCGACGGACGTCGAGTTGTTCAGAAAGCGCCAACAGTTAACGCGACGATGTGCCAACAAGGTTGTCCACAGGACGATGGCTTTGCATGAACCGAAGTCCGCGCGCGGAACGCCGTTCGAAGTGTTCGCGACGTTTCTCAAACTCGGCCTGACATCGTTCGGCGGACCAGTCGCGCACATCGGCTACTTTCGCGCTGAATTCGTCGAACGCCGGAAATGGCTCGACGACACGAGCTTCACCGATCTCGTCGCGCTATGTCAGTTCCTTCCGGGGCCGGCGAGCAGCCAGGTCGGAATCGCGATCGGCTTCGCGCGCGCAGGATGGATCGGCGCGCTGGCGGCATGGACCGGCTTCACGTTGCCGTCCGCGATTGCGCTGATTCTCTTCGCCCTCGGCCTGGCGCACTCGGCGCAGCTGATTCACTCCGGGATCGTGCACGGTCTCAAGCTCGCGGCGGTCGCCATCGTCGCGCAAGCGGTGTGGGGCATGAAGACGTCGCTGTGTCCGGACCGGTTGCGGGCCGGCATCGCCGTGGCCGCCGCGTTGATCGCGCTGACCGTGCCGTCGGCCGCCGGGCAATTGGGCGCCATCGCGTTCGGCGGAATCATCGGCTGGCGGATGTTGACGCTGACGCATCTGGCGTCGGCGAAGCATCGGCGATATGGCATCGGCAGAACGCAGGGCGCGATGCTGCTCGCGGTTTTTTTCGTGCTGCTCGCTTTGCTGCCGGGCGTCGCCGGTTGGACCGGCGCGAACTGGCTCGCGATGGCGTCGGTGTTTTACCGGTCGGGCTCGCTCGTTTTCGGCGGCGGGCACGTCGTGTTGCCGCTGCTTCAGGCGAGCGTCGTGCCGAACGGATGGGTGCCCAACGATGTTTTTCTCGCCGGATATGGCGCGGCCCAAGCCGTACCGGGGCCGCTCTTTACCTTCGCCGCGTTTCTGGGCGCGGTGATGCCCGCGCCGCTCGGCGGATGGATCGGCGGTTTCGCGATGCTCGTCGCCATGTTCCTGCCCGCGTTTCTGCTCGTGCTCGGCGCACTGCCGTTCTGGGAGACGTTGCGTCAGCGGGACGCGATACAGCGCGCGATGGGCGGCGTGAACGCGGCGGTCGTCGGCATTCTCGGCGCGGCGCTGTACGACCCGGTCTGGACGAGCGCCGTGCATTCGCGTGCGGATGTCGCGCTGGCGTTGGCCGCGTTCGGTTTGCTCGTCGTGGGGCGCGTGTCTCCGGTGATCGTCGTGGCGCTGACCGCGATCGGCGGATGGATGATCGGCGCGTGAAAATGAAAAAGGTCCGCGACATGCGCGGACCTCTTTATTCTTTTTCAGCCGATCAACCGACCTTATTCCACCGTCACCGACTTAGCCAGATTGCGCGGCTTGTCGACATCCGTCCCGCGTGCACACGCCGTGTGATACGCGAGCAACTGCAGCGGCACGACGTGCAGGATCGGCGACAACGCGCCGTAATGCTCCGGCATGCGGATCACATGGATGCCGTCCTCGCTGACGATGCGCGTATCGGCATCCGCGAACACGTACAGTTCGCCGCCGCGCGCGCGCACTTCCTGCATGTTCGACTTCAGCTTTTCGAGCAGCGCGTCGTTCGGCGCGACGGTCACGACCGGCATCGCCTCGGTGACGAGCGCGAGCGGCCCGTGCTTCAGCTCGCCCGCCGGATACGCTTCAGCGTGGATGTACGAAATTTCCTTGAGCTTCAACGCGCCTTCGAGTGCGATCGGATAATGCAGGCCGCGGCCGAGGAACAGCGCATTCTCCTTGCGCGCGAACTCTTCCGACCACGCGATGATCTGCGGCTCCAGCGCGAGCACGCTGTTCAGCGCAGCCGGCAAGTGGCGCAGTTGCGTGAAGTACGCCGCTTCGCGCTTCGCGTCGACGTGACCGCGCATCTTCGCGAGCGTCACCGCGAGCACGAAGAGACCGACGAGCTGCGTCGTGAACGCCTTCGTCGATGCCACGCCGATTTCGGTGCCCGCGTGCGTCAGGAATGCGAGTTCGGTCTGGCGCACCATCGCGCTCGTCGCGACGTTGCACACGGCGAGCGTGTGCTTGTGGCCGAGCGACTGCGCGTGCTTGAGCGCGGCGAGCGTGTCGGCGGTTTCGCCCGATTGCGAAATCACGACGACCAGCGCCTTTGGATTCGGCACCGATTCGCGATAACGATATTCGCTCGCGATCTCGACCTGCGTCGGAATCTTCGCGATCGATTCGAGCCAGTATTTCGCCGTCACGCCCGAGTAGTAGCTCGTGCCGCACGCGAGAATGAGAATGCTGTCGACCTGCGAGAACGCGTCGCGCGCCGCTTCACCGAAGAGGCTCGGGCTGAACTCGTCGGCTTGCGGAATCGTGTCGGTGATCGCGCGCGGCTGCTCGAAAATTTCCTTTTGCATGAAATGGCGATACGGCCCGAGCTCGACCGCGCCGCCGTACGCCGTCACCACGCGCACTTCGCGCTCGGCGGGTACACCTTCGCGATCGACGATCTTCACGCCTTCGAGACCGATCTCGACAACATCGCCTTCTTCGAGGAACGCGAAGCGGTCCGTGCTGCCGGCGAGCGCGAGCGCATCGGAAGCCAGGAAGTTTTCGCCCTCGCCCACGCCGACGACGAGCGGCGAACCCTGACGTGCGCCGACGACCGTATGCGGCTGATTCCGGTGCATCACCGCGATCGCATACGCGCCGTGCAGTTGCTTCACGGCCTCGCGCACGGTTTGAAAGAGATCGCCGCGATACATGCTGTGAATCAGATGCGCGATGACTTCGGTGTCGGTCTGCGACACGAACTCGTAGCCCTTGCCCTTCAGCATTTCGCGCAGCGACTCGTAGTTCTCGATGATGCCGTTGTGCACGAGCGCGACGGTATCGCGCGAGAAGATCGGATGCGCGTTGTCGGTGACGGGCGCGCCGTGCGTGGCCCAGCGCGTGTGCGCGATGCCGGTCATGCCGCCGAGGTTCGTCTCGCGCACTTGCGCGTCGAGATCGGATACGCGCGCGACGCTGCGCGCGCGGCGCGGCTCGCCGTTGCTCAGAACGGCCACGCCGCACGAGTCGTAGCCGCGATATTCGAGCCGGCGCAGACCTTCGACCAGCACCGAGACGATGTTACGTTGCGCTACCGCGCCGACAATTCCGCACATGGACGTTCTTCCTCTGAGACTTGCATTCGAAAGCGCGATGCACGATGCGCCGCGCGCGTTGGGCTGAATCTGACGTACAGCCTTACGACTTCTTCTTGACCGGGCGCACGTAGCCCGTCTTGCTCACTTGCGACTTCTCATTGAGCACCAGCTCGCCTTCGCCAACGTCCTTCCATACTGTCGTGCCGGCCGCGATCGTCACGCCGCGGCCCACGCGCACCGGCGCGACCAGTTGCGTATCCGAGCCGACGAACACGTCGTCCTCGATCACCGTGCGATGCTTGTTCGCGCCGTCGTAATTACAGGTGATGGTGCCCGCGCCGATGTTCACGCGCGCGCCGACATCCGAATCGCCGATATAGCTGAGATGGTTCGCCTTCGAGCCGCGCCCGAACACCGCATTCTTCACTTCGACGAAGTTGCCGACATGCGCTTCATCGCCGAGCGTCGCGCCCGGACGCAGCCGCGCGTACGGACCGAGCACGACGTTCGCGCCCGTCTTGCCGCCTTCGATGTGCGTGTACGCATCGATTCGCGTGCCCGCGCCGATGGTCGCGTCGCGGATCACGCAGTTCGGGCCGATCGTCACGTTGTCGGCGAGCGTCACGCGTCCTTCGAAGACGCAGTTCACGTCGATCGACACATCCGCGCCGCATTCGAGCGTGCCGCGCACGTCGATGCGCGCCGGGTCCATCAGCGTCACGCCCGCATCGAGCAGCGCGTTCGCGACATTGCGCTGATGGATGCGCTCCAGCTCCGCGAGCTGGATCTTGCTGTTCACGCCGAGCGTTTCCCATTCGGCGTCCGGCTGCGCGGTGACGACTTCGACGCCCGCTTCGATCGCGCGCTCGACGACGTCCGTCAGATAGAACTCGCCCTGCGCGTTGTTGTTCTTCAGCGACGCGAGCCACGATTCGAGCGTGCGCGTCGGCGTGATGACGATGCCCGTATTGATTTCCGCGATGCGCCGTTCTTCCTCGCTCGCATCCTTTTGCTCGACGATCTTCTTCACCTTGCCCGCGGCGTCGCGCACGATGCGCCCGTAGCCCGTCGGATCGCCCACGTTCACGGTCAGGACGCCGTAGCGCTCCGCGCCCGCGGCGGCGATCAGACGTTCGAGCGTGCTCGCACGCGTGAGCGGCACGTCGCCGTACAGCACGAGCGTCGGAACCGATGGATCGAGCAGCGGCAGCGCCTGCTGCACGGCGTGTCCCGTGCCGAGTTGTTTGTCCTGCAGAGCGAACTGGACGTCCGGCGCGCCGACGGCCTCGCGAACCTTGTCCGCGCCATGTCCGACGACGACGACGAGCCGCGTCGGCGACAGCGTGCGCGCCGTATCGATGACGTGCGCGAGCAGCGGTTTGCCCGCCAATGGATGAAGCACTTTCGGCAGGGCGGAGCGCATGCGCTTGCCCATGCCGGCAGCCAGAATCACGATGTTCATCGCTGAAAGCCTTGCTGGTATGACGAGCCGCCAATTTATCACGCGGCTCTTTGGCGCAATGCGGCGAAACCCACGCTGCGCCTTATTGGATAAAGGTTACAGGTCGTCGAACTGCACAATTGAAACCGTGCCGGACGTTCCTGACGGTTCGGTCGCACACGGTTCCTCGTCGAACGCGATATCGCCTTGCGGATCGGCCTCGCCCGTCGCGCGCAATCCGGCGAACGGGAAAAGTTTGCTGTCCATCAGATGCGACGGCACCACGTTCGACAGCGCGTTGAACATGTTTTCCACGCGCCCCGGAAAACGCTTGTCCCATTCTCGGACCAGCGCCTTCATTTCCGCGCGCTTCAGATTCGGCTGGCTGCCGCACAGATTGCACGGAATGATCGGGAATTCGCGCAGTTCGGCGTATTTTTCGAGATCGACTTCCTTCACGTACGCGAGCGGACGAATGACGATGTTCTTGCCGTCATCGGATTGCAGCTTGGGCGGCATGCCCTTCAGCTTGCCGCCGTAGAACATGTTGAGCAGCAGCGTCTGCAGGATGTCGTCGCGATGATGTCCGAGCGCGATCTTCGTCGCGCCGAGCTCGCCCGCGACTCGATACAAAATGCCCCGGCGCAGTCGCGAGCAGAGCGAACATGTCGTCTTGCCTTCCGGCACGAGCCGCTTGACGATGCTGTACGTGTCCTGATTCTCGATATGAAACGGAATGTCGAGCTTGCTCAGATATTCCGGCAGCACGTGTTCCGGAAAGCCCGGCTGCTTCTGATCGAGATTGACGGCGACGATCTCGAAGTTGATCGGCGCGCGCTCGCGCAGGCGCATGAGGATGTCGAGCATCGCGTAGCTGTCCTTGCCGCCGGACAGGCACACCATGACCTTGTCGCCTTCCTCGATCATGTTGAAGTCGCCGATCGCCTCGCCGACCTGGCGCGCGATGCGCTTGAACAGCTTGTTGTTCTCGTACGCTTCCTTTTGCTGGCGCTTCGTCAGCGCCTCGCGCACCGGCTTTTGCGCTTCTGCGGTTTCGGCTGCGGCTTCGATCGTGTCGCGCGCGTTCATGCTCGTTCCTCTTTGATGCGGAAGACTTCGACGCCGACCGCGTCGCAATCGGGATAGACGTCGGGCTTTTCCGTCGACACGGCCACGGCGCGCACGTTCGGATGCGCGAGCAGCGCGGCCGCGACGTCGTCGCACAGCGTTTCCTGCAAATGGATGTGTCCGCGCTTCACGCGCTCGGCGATGGTCGAGCGCATGAAATCGTAGTCGACGACTTCGGCGAGCTTGTCGGCGACGGGCGTCGACAGCGCGAGCGGCACGTACAGCTCGACGTTGATGACGACACGTTGCTCGCCGCGCTTTTCGAAGTCATGCACACCGATGTTGATGCGAACTTCGTAGTTACGCAGAAAAAGCCGCCGGCAATCGGTCAGCCGGGGGTGCGAAAGTGCGGCAAGCATGTTGGTTCCAATATTCAGTGGCGCGTTTCAGGACTTTTGCGCGCCGATCATGTACATGACGTCGCGCGGACTCGGCACGAGATGCTGGCCGCCGTCGACGACGAGCGTCGTGCCGGTCACGCCGTGCGCGTTCGCGAGATAACACGCGGCCTGCGCGACGTCGTCGACCGTCGATGCGCGGTTGAGCGGCGTCACGCGATGCGCCGTCTCGAACGACGCGGGCGTCTGCCCGGCGGAAATCAGCGTCAGACCGGGCGCGAGGCCGACGACGCGCAGTTTCGGACCCAGCGCCTGCGCGAGCGCGATGGTGGCGTTTTCGAGCGCCGCCTTCGTCAGCGTGTACGACAGGTAGTCCGGGTTCATGTTGTACAGCTTCTGATCCAGCACGTTGATGACGACGCCGCGTTGCGCGTCATCGACGGTTGCGGACTCGGGAGTGATCTCGTGCAGCATGCGCGCGAGCGTGAGCGGCGCCGCGACGTTGACGGCGGTCATCTCGAGCAGCTTCGCGTAGCCGAAGTCGATGGCCGTATCTTCGTCGAAACGCGACGCGCAGTTCACCACGCAGTTCAGACCGCCGAACGCTTCGGCGCACGCCGGCACGAGCCGTTCTACCTCGGCCTCGACGGCGAGATCCGCTTTCAGTGCAACCGCGCGGCGCCCGAGCGACTCGATATCCGCGACGGTTTCGCGCGCTTCATGCGCCGAGTGGCCGTAATGCACGACCACATCCCAGCCTTGCCGCGCGAATTCGAGCGCGACGCCGCGCCCGATGCGTTTCGCCGCGCCGGTCACGAGCACGGCGCGCGCACGCGAAACGGAACCGGATGACGACGTGTTGACGGAAGAAAACGGCGTGGAAGCGCTCATTTACAATACTGGGATGAATCCGAATGCCAGACAATCCGATAGTTTACCTGCTCCGGGCGCCGACGCGCTCGCGCAGTCCGAAGCGCTCACCGACCTGATCCGCAGGCGCATTGCCGCGGCGGGCGGCTGGTTGCCGTTCGACCGCTATATGGACCTCGCGCTGTACGCGCCCGGCCTCGGCTATTACGGCGGCGGAGCAATGAAATTCGGCCGCCGCGCGGAAGACGGCAGCGATTTCGTCACCGCGCCGGAACTGTCCCCGCTTTTCGCGACGACGCTCGCGCGGCCTGTCGCGCAGGCGTTGCAACAAAGCGACACGAAGCAGTTGATGGAATTCGGCGCGGGCACCGGCAGGCTCGCGGCGGGCTTGGTGAACGCGCTCGCCGAACTCGATGTCGCCTTCGACAGCTACACGATCGTCGATCTTTCGGGCGAGTTGCGCGAACGTCAGCGCGAGACCATCGAGAAGGACGCGCCGGCGCTCGCCGCGAAGGTGAAATGGCTCGACGCGCTGCCCGATGCGTTCGAGGGCGTCGTGATCGGCAACGAAGTGCTCGACGCGATGCCTGTGCGTTTGGTCGTGCGCAAGCTCGGCGCGTGGCACGAGCGTGGCGTCGTGGCGCTGAACGACCGCTTTGCCTTCGATGACCGGCCGATCGCGCCGGACGCGCAGGTCGAACTGATCGATGCCGCCATCGATGAAGCCAACGACGAGCCTTTTGCCGAATATGTGACGGAGACGCACGAGGCCGCGCTCGCGTTCACGAAGACCGTCTGCACGATGCTTGTGCGCGGTGCGGCATTTTTCATCGACTATGGTTTTCCGCGACGCGAGTTCTATCACGCGCAGCGCGCGGCGGGCACGCTGATGTGTCACTACCGGCATCGCGCGCATTCGGATCCGTTTCTGTATCCGGGATTGCAGGACATCACGGCGCATGTCGAGTTTACGGGCATCGCGGAAGCAGGCGTCGAAGCGGGTGCGGATTTGCTCGGATTTACGTCGCAGGCGCGGTTTCTGATGAATGCCGGCATCACCGATGTGCTCAGCGATCTCGATCCCGCTGATGTGAAGCGCTTTTTGCCTGCTGCGAATGCCGTGCAGAAGCTGCTTTCGGAGGCGGAAATGGGCGAGTTGTTCAAGGTGATCGCGTTTTCGCGCGGCATTCCCGGAATGCTGGATGCGTTTTCGGCCGGCGATCGGTCTCATACGCTATGAGTAAGCGATCATGATCCGCTGGCTGCTCACTACGTTTATCGCGCTCGCGATTCTTTCGGGGTCGCTGCCGTGGCTCAAGAAGATCGGCATCGGGAGGCTTCCCGGAGATTTCACGCTGCGGATATTTGGGCGGGAATATTCGTTTCCCTTTATGTCGACGCTGCTGTTGTCGGTTTTGTTGTCGTTGATTGCGCGGGCGCTTTGAGGGTTTTGGGTCCTGGCTTTGCTTTTGCTTTTGCTTTCGTTTTCGCCGGATCCCGTATTCGTGTCGGTCTATTAGCATTGCCCCTGTGCGGGGCGGCACTCACTTTCTTTGCTGCTGCAAAGAAAGTAAGCAAAGAAAGCAGCTCCTGATACGCCCGCGGTCACACGCAATTTGGGTAGTCCTCTCGTCCTTCGTGGGCTGCCTAAAGAGTGCCCTCATAGGCCCAATTGGGCTTGGCTCGCGCACGGTCTGCCACATCGCACCACACAACAAACCGGTTCAGCACCAAATAGCTCCAGCCCGCTTCGCGGCCGACCGGTCAATCGGGTCCGCGCGTGCTTCGCTACTAACATCTTTATCGCACTGCGCGCGCAAACCGATGGCTTCCTTTGCAAACCCGGCGGCAGCGCGTAGCGCTGTGCCGAAGCTCTTTCGTGCTGAACCGGCGTTCTCAACGGTTTCGGGCGGCGGACCGTGCGCGATCCAAGCCCGGTTATTGTGATGAGGGCACTCTTTAGGCGAGTGCCATCGAGGACGAGAGAACTACCCAAATTGCGTGTGACCGCGGGCCTGAAAAGCTGCTTTCTTTGCCTACTTTCTTTGCAGCAGCAAAGAAAGTAGGTGCCGCCCCGCACAGGGGCAACGCTAATCGACCGACACGAACACGGGATCCGGCGAAAACAAAAAACAAACGAACCGCAGGACAAAGCAAAACAAAGCAAAACAAGAAGCCGTCAAACCCCCAGAGCGCCTTTCACCGCCGCGACCCGCGCATCATGCACGGCATCCTTGATCTTGGAAGGATTAGAAGCAAACGCCTGCGCAACGGCCCCGGCATCGACCGCACGAGCCGCAACCAACGCCTCCCGCAAACGCTCAGCCTGCGGATAAGCCTGCTGCTCCAACCCAAGCCGCCCACGCGCATCCGCGACACAAGCCTGTAGCGCTTCAGCAAACCGCGCAGGCTTGCGTATCGCATCCGATCGCTCGAACAGCCTGACGAGCGCCGCCGCGCCCATCTCCATCACGCGATGAATATTCCCGTGCTCACGCGCGACGAGCATCGCCAGATCGCGGCATTCGTTCGGCACGCGCAAGCGCTCGCACAAAGGCCGCAAGAGGTCGACGCTGCGTCCCTCATGGCCGATATGCCGCGGCAAAACATGCTCCGGCGTCGTCGCCTTGCCAAGATCGTGCGTCAGCGCCGCGAAGCGCACCGGCAACGCGAATCCCTGCGACGCCGCGTAGTCGAGCACCATCATCACGTGCACGCCGGTATCCACTTCCGGGTGATAGTCCGCGCGCTGCGGCACGCCCCACAACGCATCCACCTCCGGCAGAATCCGCGCGAGCGCGCCGCATCCGCGCAGCACGTCGAACATGCGCGACGGCTTCTTTTCCATCAGCCCGCGCGACACTTCCTGCCACACACGCTCGGCGACGAGCGCATCGACTTCGCCCGCCGCGACCATCCGCTTCATCAGCTCGGCGGTTTCGGGCGCGACATCGAAATCCGCGAAACGCGCCGCAAAACGCGCGAGTCGCAGAATACGCACCGGATCCTCGATGAACGCATCGCCGACATGCCTGAACAACTTGTTCTTCAGATCGCTCTGCCCGTCGAACGGATCGATCACCGGACCGGTCAGCTCGCCCGCCGGCGTGACTTCGCGCGCCATCGCGTTGATCGTGAGATCGCGGCGCGCGAGATCTTCCTCGAGCGTCACATCCGGCGAATAGTAGAACTGGAAGCCGTGATAACCCGCCGCCGTCTTGCGCTCCGTGCGCGCGAGCGCGTATTCCTCGTGCGTCTGCGGATGCAAAAACACCGGAAAGTCCTTGCCGACCGGCCGATAACCCTGCGCCACCATCTGCTCCGGCGTCGCGCCGACGACGACGTAATCGCGATCCACCACCGGCACGCCGAGCAATTCGTCGCGGATCGCGCCGCCGACTGCGTAGATGTTCATCGCGCTTCCTCGCGCGCGCCGTCGATCCACGCCGCGACCGCGGGCAGCGCCGTCACGCGCTTCGCATAATCGAGCGACGTCGCGCTCAGTTCAGGCGCGTAGGTGTTGAAGCGCATGACGACCGGGGCGAACATCGCGTCCGCGATACCGAACTCGCCGAACAAAAACGGCCCGCCCGATTTCGCCAGGCACTCCGCCCAGATCGCCTCGATGCGCGCGATGTTCGCGAGCGCGCCCGGCGTCGCGCCCGCGCCCGGCGCGCGCGTCGTGATTTCCATCGGCATGTTCTCGCGCAAGTCCGCGAAACCCGCGTGCATTTCCGCGCTGATGCTGCGGGCGCGCGCGCGGAGAGCCGCATCGCGTGGCCACATCGCGTGTTCGGGATGCGCCTCGGCGATCGTTTCGACGATCGCGAGCGACTCCCACACGGAATCGCCCGCATCGGTGATGAGGCACGGCACCTTGCCGGACGGCGACACTTCGAGAATCTTCGCTTTCGTGTCGGGCTGGCCGAGGCGGATCAGCGTCTCTTCGAACGGGATGCCGAAATGTTTGAGCAGCACCCACGGGCGCATCGACCAGGAAGAATTGAACTTGTCACCGATAACGAGTTTCATGCGATCACAAAAAGAAGATTAACGATGCGCGGTTGCGCGATATCCGTTGAAGCGCGAGCGCGGCGAGTTGCCGCTCAGATACAGCGGCGCGATGGTCTCGATGCTCGCCGGCTCGTCGATGCCCAGTTCCGGCGCAAGCGGCCCGCTCGCGATGCTCGGCGTCTTCATCGAATCGAGATTGTCGCGCGAGATGACGGGCTGGCCGGGCGCCATTTCCATCGTCATCGCCTGCAGGCGGCCGAGGCTCTCCGGCAGCTTGATGATGCGCGAATGCTTGCCGATGGTCGCGCCCGCGAAACGCACCAGTTCCGCGAGCGTGTAGACGCTCGGCCCGGCGAGCTCGTAGACATGGCCATTGGCGGCGTCGAGATCGAGCACGTTGACCATCGCCTTCGCCACGTCGCCGACGAAGACCGGCTGAAACTGCGCATCGGCACAAGCGAGCGGAATCACCGGGAACATGCGTTCCAGAAACGCAAACTGATTCAGCAGATTGTCCTCCGGACCGAACACGACGGAACTGCGAAAGACCGTCCAGTCGAGTCCGGATTCTCGGACGATCTTTTCGCCGTCGCCCTTCGAACGCAGATACATGCTCGGGCCCGCCGGATCGGCGCCGATCGCGCTCATATGCAACAGACGCCGCACGCCCTTCGCCTCGCACGCGGCGGCGATCTTCCGCGGCAGTTCGACATGCGCTTTCGCGAACTCCGGCCCGTACGGATCGTCGCGCCGTCCCTGAAGAATGCCGACGAGATTGATCACGGCATCGCTCTGATCGATGAACGCGGCGAGTTGCACGGGATCGTGCACATCGGTCTCGATGACGTCGACGGGCAACAGCGTGAGATGCGCGGCGTTCGAGCGCCGTCGCGTCGCGACGCGCACGTTCTTGCCGAGATCGACGAGCGCATTGACGAGATGGCTGCCGATGAATCCCGAACCGCCGATCAACGCTATATGTTGGTGTCGCATAGTTCGCCTCTTGGGTCGCGGCCTGACGAATGCGGCTTCAGTTCAGAACGCCGGCGCAGAAATGAAAACGCCCGCGCGTCCTGTCGTTCGACGCGCGGGCGTGAAGCTTCGTTTCAGACGGTCAGGGTGCGATGTAGCCCAGACGCGCCTTCAACGACTGCGGACGGCCTTCGAACAGCGCCGCGTAATAGACGGTGTTCGACAGCACGTTCTTCACGTAATCGCGAGTCTCGGTGAAAGGGATCGTTTCAGCAAAAACCGCGCCCTCGACGGGTGCGCGCAAGTCCTGACGCCACTGCTTCGGCCGGCCCGGCCCCGCGTTGTAGCCAGCGGTCGCGAGCACGGGCGAGTTATCGAATTGATTGTAGATCATCGACAGGTAATTCGTGCCGAGCAGGATATTGGTGTTGATGTCGTTCATCTGCGCGCGCGACACCGTGCCAAGACCGATCTTCTTCGCGACGAGTTGCGCCGTGCCCGGCATCAGTTGCATCAGGCCGCCCGCGCCGACTTCCGACCGCGCATTGATGATGAAACGCGATTCCTGACGGATCAGCCCGTACGCCCATTCGATGTCGAGATTGGTGTCCTTCGCGTCGCGCTCGACGATATCGCGGAACGGCGACAGATAGCGCAGCGTGAAATCGTGCTCGGCTTTCGTCTTGTCGGCGGTGTTGACCGTGCGGTCGAACATCTCGATGCGCTTCGCATACTGCGCGGCGGCGAGCAGTTGACGATCCGTCATCGTGCGCAGCGGCCAGTTCCATTCGCGGTTGCCTTCGAGCCGCATGTTCAGCGCGTAGAAACGCTGCGACAGCGCGAAGCCCGGCACCGATTGCATCTGCTCGATCTCGGCGTCGGACACCGTGGTGCGCGGCGGCACCGTGATCTTCTGACCGAGCTCTTCGAGCGCGAGCTGGCCGTAGAAGTTGTATTGATCGGCGATGCTCTGGAATTCCTGATTCGCCGTGGCCGTATCGCCGGCCTGCTTCACGGCGCGCGCATGCCAGTAGACCCACGACGGCTGGGCGCGCAGTGTGGGCGGCATCTGTTCGATGGACCAACGCACCATGTTCCAGTCGCCGATGAGGAGCGCGCTGCGCGTGCGCCATTCGTACGCCGGGTTGGACAATTGCGCGTTCGCCGACAGCCGATACCAGTCGGCCGCCGACGGCATGCGCTTGATCGCCGCCTGATAGCCGATCGTGCCCCAGCCGGTCGCGCGCTCCGCGGGCGTGAGACTCGGCGCGACGGAACTGAACGTGGCGGCGGCCATCGCCGGATCGTTGCGGGCGAGGCGCGTGACCGCGAGCAGCGTCAGCTGATGCGCCGGCGTGTTGGGCATCACGCCGCGCGCGAGATAGAGCGGCGGCTTGTTGACGGCGTCGTCGAAGAGCGAATCCTTCGGCTTTTCCTGGCCGAGCGCGTCGACGATATTCGAACCCGTCGACGTGTAGTTCTGCTCGTAGGCAAGGCGGATCTGCTGCCAGACATCGTCGCTCGTGAACTGGCCGGACGCCGCGAGCGCGCCGATCAGATCGACGCAACCGTCGCCATACCATTTCGGCTCGACGAGCAGCGCGCGCGCCGCATCCGCGACGTTCTCGCCGCGCGACAAACGCGCTTCGAGCGCATAGCACTTGACCTGCGTGTCGTCGTTGAGAACGAAACGGGAATACTGCTGCTCGAAGTTCTTCCAGTCGTGACGGCCGCCGAGCACGACGAGATAGTCGTTGCGCAGGCGGTCCGCAATCGCCTGGCCGTCGTAGCGCTGCAGGAACGAGAGCACCGGCGCGTCGGGCGCGTCGAGGCGCGCGTGGCCCTGCGAATCGAAAAGCTGCGGCTTGATCGTGAAGTATTCGATGTAGCTCGGCGCCGGGTAATTCGGAATCTGGGCGGCGAGCATCGCGGCCTTGCCCGCATCGTTCGCGCGCGCGGCATCGCGCAGCTGCAGGAAGACGCGGTCGTCGGACGTGGGGGAGAAATCTGCATCGGGACGGACGGCGGAGGCCGTGCCGCAGGCGACGAGCGTCGCGGCGGCAAGGGCTGCGCCGACCGCGAGATATACTCGGTTGAGGCGTTTTGACATCTTTATTTCTGGAGCGCGAATGGTCTTGAACCGGGTCCTGAGATCGGAGGAAAGCATAGCACGCAACGTTTGCGACGAACCCAAGCGTGAGCCGAAAAGCGCCTTGCGCGCGACCCTTCTCGCGAAGCGCGAGGCGCAACAGGAGCAAGCCGGCCAGGACGCACGAAACGAGGCGCTCGCGATCCGTCTTCAGGAAGTGCTCGCGCGGCACGAAGCGCGCTGCGTCGGGTTTTACTGGCCGGTCGCGGGCGAATTCGACGCGCGCGACGCGCTCACGCGCTGGCTCGCCGCCGACGCCACGCGCAGCGCCGCGCTGCCGGTCGTCGTGAAACCGCACGCGCCGATGGTCTTCCACGCCTGGCGCGCCGACTCGCCGATGAAAGAAGGCCGCTACCGTATTCCGGTGCCCGCTGAAGAGAAAGCCGTGGTGCCCGAACTGCTGCTGATTCCGTGCGTCGGTTTCGATGCGGACCGGTATCGGCTGGGCTACGGCGGCGGCTATTACGACCGCACGCTCGCCGCGTGGCCGAACGGCGCGCGGCCGGTGACGATCGGCGTCGCGTACGAATCGGGTCTGTGCGCGACCTTGCCGCGCGAGACGCACGACATGCCGCTCGACGCGATCGTCACCGAATCCGCTGTCTATTAGAGCGAGGCCGCCGCGCGCGCGGCCGTATCGTAAAGGCCGGAGGCGTTGCGCATCAGTTGCGCGGCCTCGCCGATCTGCTCGTTGGTGAGGCCGCTTTCGCGCAGCGTCTCGATCAGGCAGGCTTCGCGCACTTCGCGATACTTGCCGCACAGCTCGCGGCCCGCCGGCGTCGCGGAAAAGAACACTTCCTTACCGGATTTCTCGCTCTGCACATAGCCGCGAGCGACGAGTTTTTTCAGCGCATACGTGGCAACGTGCGTGTCCTCGATGTTCAGCACGAAGCAGATGTCGGCGAGCTTCTTCTTGCGGTCGCGATGGCTCACGTGGTGCAGCAGCGACACTTCCACCGCCGTCATGTCCTTCGCGCCCGCCGCGGACATGCAGCGCACCATCCAGCGATTGAACGCGTTGCCCGCCATGATGAGGCCGTACTCGAACTCCGACAATTCCGCGCTGGCTTCGGAGACGAGATGCTCGGACGAAACGATCTTGGTGGGATGGCGCGGCATGGCGGTGACCGAATTGAAGTGCGTTGGAGTGTAGCGCAACGTCGATTTTGCGAGCGACGGCGCGCCTCGGCGAAAACCTGTATTGATAATTTCTTGATAATTTATTGACAATGTAACATTCTGCGACGGTGCGGCGTTCATCGAATCGACGAATTTCGCGCATCGCAAAGGCAAATTGAGGCATGACAAGACCACGTATTCATTCGCTGGGCGACTCCGCGCTCGTGTGCGAAGCCGCGCCGCCCGCCACGCTCGACTGCCAGCGCCGCATCTGGGCGCTGGCGGAGCACGCGCGCCTGATGCCGCACGTCGTCGAAGTGGTGCCGGGCATGAACAATCTGACGATCGTGTTCGATCCGCTCGAAGCGGACTACGAAACGCTCGCCGCGCAACTCGAAAGCGGCTGGGACGCGGCCGAGACGCCCGACATGGACAGCGCCGAAATCGAGATTCCGGTGCGCTACGGCGGCGCCGACGGCCCCGATCTCGCCGCGCTCGCGCAGCACACGGGCTTGTCCGTCGATGACGTGGTGAAGCGTCATACGCAAACCGAGTACGTCGTGTTCTTCCTCGGCTTCCAGCCGGGCTTCGCGTATCTCGGCGGGCTCGATCCCGCGCTCGCGATGCCGCGCCGCGCCGAACCGCGTCTCGAAGTGCCGGCGGGATCGGTCGGCATCGGCGGGGCGCAGACGGGCATCTATCCGGCGGCGTCGCCGGGCGGCTGGCAATTGCTCGGGCGCACCGAGCTGAAGCTCTTCGATCCGGCCAGAAATCCGCCGACGCTCATGCAGCCCGGCGACCGCGTGCGCTTCAAGGCGCTGGAGGTACGCGCATGATCGACGTGATTCGCGCGGGCGTGCTCACTTCCGTCCAGGATCTCGGCCGGCGCGGCTACCGGCATCTCGGCGTGAGTTCCGGTGGCGCGCTCGACGCGCTGTCGCTGGAAATCGGCAATCGCATCGTCGGTAACAAGGCGGATGCGGCGGGCATCGAGATCACGTTCGGGCCGACCGTGCTGCGCTTCAAGCATGCGACGCGCATTGCCATCACTGGAACCGATTTCGGCGCGACGCTCGACGACGAACCGGTGTATTCGTGGTGGAGCCTGCCGGTGCGCGCGGGCCAGGAGCTGACGCTGCGCGCGGCGAAGCGCGGCATGCGTTGTTATGTGGCGATCGCAGGCGGCATCGACGTTCTGCCGATGCTCGGCTCGCGCTCGACCGATCTCGGCGCGTGCTTCGGCGGCCTCGGCGGACGCGCGCTGCGCGACGGCGATCGCCTGCCGGTCGGCGTGCCGCAGCCGCACAAGGGCATCGCGTTTTCGCCGGAAGAACCCGCGTTCGGCGTGAAAGCGCCCGCGTGGTGCAAGTTCGTGCTCGTCGACGAACCCG
Organism: Caballeronia sp. ATUFL_F1_KS39; assembly: GCF_023630985.1. Lineage (NCBI taxonomy): Bacteria > Pseudomonadati > Pseudomonadota > Betaproteobacteria > Burkholderiales > Burkholderiaceae > Caballeronia > Caballeronia sp. ATUFL_F1_KS39. The sequence continues at coordinate 56,085 of NZ_JALQDZ010000025.1, forward strand.
TGCGCCGCGGACGCCATTCGCCGAGCCTCGCGTGGGCCGCCCCGATTCGCGTGCTGCGCGGCCCGGAATACGCGAGTTTCAGCGACGCCGCGCAACAGGTTTTCTGGAACGAGGAATGGACGATCACGCCGAACAGCAATCGCATGGGCTTTCGCCTCGCGGGCACGGCGCTGGAGCGGCGCGAAAAGATCGAGCTGCTGTCGCACGCGGTGTTGCCCGGCACGATCCAGGTGCCGCCGAACGGCCAGCCGATCATCCTGATGGGCGACGCGCAGACCACGGGCGGCTATCCGAAGATCGGCGCGGTCATCAAGGCTGATTTGTGGAAGCTCGCGCAGGTGAGGTTGAACGGCGGCGTGCGCTTTATCGAGACGTCGGCGGAAGAGGCGCGTCACGCGCTCGCCGACGAACGGCAATACGTAAGCCAGGTGGAAACGGCGATCGCGATGCACGAGGAACGCATCGCGCGCGCCGGCTCTTAGCAGCGGGGCGAAAGCCGCGCGAACGACGCGGCGCATACATCCAACATCCAACGGAACGAGTGCGAAAACATCATGGAAATCGATCTCAATGCCGATCTCGGCGAAGGTTGCGGCACCGATGAGGCGCTGCTCGATCTCGTGAGTTCCGCGAACATCGCGTGCGGCTGGCATGCGGGCGGCGCCACGGCGATGCGCGATTGCGTGCGCTGGGCCGTCGAGAAAGGCGTCGCCATCGGCGCGCACCCGAGCTTCAACGATCCCGAGAACTTCGGCCGCAAGGAAATGGACCTGCCGCCGGAGGAAATCTACGCGGGCGTGCTGTATCAGCTCGGCGCGCTTTCGGCGATCGCGCAGGCCGAAGGCGGACGCATCGCGCACGTCAAGCCGCACGGCGCGCTGTACAACCAGGCGGCGAGAAGCGCGGAAATCGCCGATGCCATCGTCTCCGCCGTGCACGATTTCGATCCGTCGCTGCTCGTCTTCGGTCTCGCGAACAGCGGGTTCATCGAAGCGGCGCGGCGCGCGGGCTTGATCGCCATCGAAGAAGTGTTCGCCGATCGCGGTTATCGCGCGGACGGCTCGCTCGTGCCGCGCAAGGAGCCGGGCGCGCTGCTCGATGACGAAAACGTCGTGCTCGACCGCACGCTCGCGATGGTGCGCGATCAGCGGGTGCAGGCCGTGTCCGGCGAATGGGTGCCGCTCAACGCGCAGACGATCTGCCTGCACGGCGACGGCGCGCACGCGCTCGAATTCGCGCGGCGCATTCGTGGCGCGCTGGCGGATGCGGGCATCGAAGTCCGCGCCGCGCACGCCGACGCCTGACGCGGTCAACGAAGGTTCGAACGCCCCGCAACGCCGGGGCGTTTTAGCAAGGAAGTAGTGAATCCACGCGCCCGGTACGAGGCGTGACGTCAATATTGTTTGGAGAACTCATGGCAACCCCTGTCAATCTATGGCCGCTCATCGGTGTGGCCGTCATCATCGCGGGCTTCGTGCTGCGCTTCAATCCGATGCTGATCGTCGCGGCCGCGGCGATCATCACCGGCTTCGCGGCGCATTTTCCCATCGAGAAAATCCTGACCGCGATCGGCACCGGCTTTCTCAAGACGCGCAACATTCCGCTCATCATCCTGTTGCCGCTGGCGGTGATCGGTCTGCTCGAACGGCACGGCCTGCGCGAGCGCGCGCAAATGTGGATTTCGAGCATCAAGGCCGCGACAGCCGGGCGTCTGCTGATCGTCTATCTGTTCGTGCGTGAACTCACGGCGGCGGTCGGCCTGACGGGGCTCGGCGGCCATCCGCAGATGGTGCGCCCGCTGCTCGCGCCGATGGCCGAAGGCGCCACCGAAGCGCGCTACGGCAAGCTCTCGGATGCGACGCGCTTCAAGCTGCGCGCGTACTCGGCGGCGACCGACAACGTCGGCCTGTTCTTCGGCGAGGACATTTTCGTGGCGTTCGGCGCGATCGTGCTGATGGTCACGTTCCTGAAGGAAGCGGGCATCGTCGTGGAGCCGATGCACGTCGCCGTGTGGGGCATTCCGACGGCAATCTGCGCGTTCCTGATTCACGGTTTCCGTCTGTGGCTGCTGGACCGCAGGCTCGCGCGCGAACTCGACGCGCTCACGCGCAACGTCGCGGGAGAAAAAGCATGACGCTCACGATCAACTATCTGTTCTATCTCGTCGGCATCATTCTGCTGGTCGTCGGCGGGATGATCCTCACGGACAGATCGCATCCGCGGCGTCTGACCGCTGGCGGATTCTGGCTGATCTACGCGCTGATCTTTCTCGTCGGCGACTGGCTTCCGGTGACGGTCGTCGGCGTGCTCGTCGTGGCGATGGCGCTGATCGCGGGTTTCGGCGGCGTCACCGGCGCGAAGCCGAAGATGCTTTCCGAAGACACGCGCCGCCGGAGCGCCGCGCGGCTCGGCAACAAGCTCTTCGTGCCCGCGCTGACGATTCCCGTCGTCACCGTGATCCTCACGCTCGGCGCGAAATACCTCGTGTTCGGCGGCGTGCCGCTGATCGAGCTGAAGAACGTGACGCTGATCGGCTTCGGCATCGGCTGCGTGATCGCGCTGGCCATTGCCTGCGTGATGACGCGCGACACGGTCGGCCAGTCGATGCGCGAAACGCGCCGTCTCATCGATGCGCTGTCGTGGGCTGCCGTGCTGCCGCAGATGCTCGGCATGCTCGGCCTCGTGTTCTCGGATGCGGGCGTAGGCAAGGCGGTCGCGCATGTGACGACGGCTTACGTCAACATGGATTACCGGCTCGTCGCGGTGGCGGTGTATGTCCTCGGCATGGCGCTTTTCACGATGGTCATGGGCAACGGCTTCGCCGCGTTTCCGGTCATGACGGGCGGCGTCGGCGTACCGATTCTCGTCGGCGTATTCCACGGCAATCCCGCGACGATGGCCGCGATCGGCATGTTCTCCGGCTACTGCGGCACGCTAATGACGCCGATGGCCGCGAACTTCAACATCGTGCCTGCGGCGCTGCTGGAGTTGCCCGACAAGAACGCGGTCATCAAGGTGCAGGTGCCGACGGCGGTGACGTTGCTGGTCGCGAATATATTCTTGTTGAACTGGCTGATGTTTATTTGATATTTAACGCGCGGGTGGCGTCAGTTCCGCGCCTACCCCGCTTCCACCACGAACCCTCGCTTTCTCAGAAGCTCGAGCACGCCCCGCGGCCCGCCGAGATGCAACGCGCCGATCGCCACGAACACCGGTTTATCCGGCGCGGCGATGGCGACGATCCGCTGCACGAACCGCTGATTCCGCTGATACACCACGCGATTGTCGACCTGCGCCGCGAGCGCCTTGTTCCGCGCCAGCTTGCTCGACTTGGCGTCGTCCCAGGCCTTGAGCGCATCCGCGTCGCCGATGCGCCACAGCCGGTGCAATTCCTTCACATCGGCGACGTTCTCCGCCGGCGTCTGCACGAGATCCTGCGCGAGCATTTCGCGTTGCTGCGCCGACGAAAGCCGCGTGAATGTCGAAATCTGCTCGTTCAGCGTTTCCAGTCCGACGATCTTCCCGCGCGCACGAAGATACACGTTCTGCAACTGCGCCTCGGTTCCGTACTCGCTTTGAAACCCGGCCTTCAACGTGTCGTAGGTTTCGATCAGCATCGATGCGAGCCATGGCCGCGTATGCCGGATCTCCTTCAGCGCCGCCGGATTGCTGCGCATGCGCGCCTCGACCTTCTTCCACATCGAGTCAGGCAAATAGTCGATCAGACACGCGCTGCGGCACATGCCATAACGATTCACATCGTCTTGAGAGAGCAGGAGATCGTCGGGGGAAATCTCGAGCGCGAGCGTAGGCGATGCATCGAGCGCCGCGAGTATCGATTTGCGAAACGGTTGCTCGGGCGGATAGTCGCTCGCGAAACCCACATGGAGCGTGCCGAGCAGATAGATGGTCGTCGTGCCCTTGGTCGCGACGTAGAACGGCATGCGCGGCGGCTGCGCGCGCACCGGGCCGCTCGCGGTCGTGCCGGTCGAGCGGTCCGTGCGCGGCGGCGGAGCGGGATTGGCGGGCGCGGCGGCGGACGCCGCATCGCCCGCGGCCTGCGACGTGCGCGATCCGACCACCGCGAAGCCCGAAGGCGACACCGAGACACCCGCCGTAAATAGCAAGAACGACAGCACGAGGGCTGTCGTTTTGGCGAACGCCGCGCGCGAAAAGCGCGGCTTGACGGTTGAATCCTGCACGATCGACATCTTAAAACATTCGCGTGACGCGTCGTGCAGCCTTCCGGCGAGACTCAGACTTCGGCTTCGCCGACCTCTTCGGCGCGATGGCACGACACCTGACGTCCATCGACCACGCGCAGTTTCGGCTCTTCGACGCGGCATCGCTCGATCGCATACGGGCAGCGCTGATGGAACGTGCAGCCCGATGGCGGATTGAGCGGCGACGGCATCTCGCCCTGCAGCTTGATCTTGATGCGCCGGTCTTCCTCGAAGATCGCGGGCGTCGCGGACATGAGCGCGCGCGTGTACGGATGGCGCGGCTTCGCGAAGATCGTCTTCTTGTCGCCGACTTCCGCGACGCCGCCGAAGTACATCACCATCACGTCGTCGGCGATATGCTCCACCACCGACAAATTGTGCGAGATGAACACGTAGCTCGTGCCGAACTGCGCCTGGAGATCCATGAACAGATTCAGGATCTGCGCCTGAATCGACACGTCGAGCGCGGACACCGGCTCGTCGGCGACGACGATCTGCGGATCGAGAATCATCGCCCGCGCGATCGCCACGCGCTGACGCTGCCCGCCCGAAAACATGTGTGGATAACGCGACGCATGCTCCGGCCGCAAGCCCACGGTACGCATCATCTTCGCAATGCGCTCGGCGCGCTCCGTCGACGAGAGCTTCGTGTTGATCGCGAGCGGTTCGCCGAGCGTCTGCTCGACGGTCTTGCGCGGATTCAGCGACGCGAACGGATTCTGGAACACCATCTGCACGCGCTGACGCAACTCGGCGATCTTCGCACGGTTCGCGCCCGCGACATCGTCGCCTTCGATCAGCAGACGGCCCGACGTGGGCGCTTCGATCATCGTCAATTGACGCGCGAGCGTGGACTTGCCGCATCCCGATTCGCCGACGACCGCAAGCGTGCGCCCGCGCTTCAATTCGAACGACACGCCGTTCAACGCCTTCACCGTGCCGTGCTTGAACGCGCTGCGCTTCACGTCGTAATGCTTCGTGAGCTTGTCGGCGGCGAGCACGATGTCCTGATTCGATTCCTTCGGTACGGCGTTCATCGCGCGCCTCCTTCCACGACCACATCGATGTTCAACGGCTTGATGCAGCGCGCCCGCACGGCCGGATCGTTCTTGTCGAGTTGATACAGATTCGGCCGCGCCTTCCGGCAATCGTCGACGACATATTTGCAGCGCGGCGCGAAGAGACATCCGCTCGGGCGATCGTCCTTGCCCGGCACCATGCCCGGCAGCGCCGCGAGACGTTCCGCGCCGCGCGAATGCTCGGGAATCGCCGCGAGCAGCGCTTCCGTGTACGGATGATGCGGCTCGCTGAAGATCGTCGGCACATGATTCGTTTCGATGATCTCGCCCGCGTACATCACCGCGACGCGCTGCGCCACTTCGGACACGACCGCGAGATCGTGCGAAATCAGCACAAGCGCCATGCCGCGTTCCTTCTGCAGCTTCACGAGCAGTTCCATGATCTGCGCCTGGATCGTCACGTCGAGCGCGGTGGTGGGCTCGTCGGCGATCAGAAGCTTCGGATTGCATGCGACCGCCATCGCGATCATCACGCGCTGATTCATGCCGCCCGACAACTGATGCGGAAACGAATTGATGCGGTTCTTCGCGTCCGGAATGCCGACCTGATCGAGCAGTTCGAGCGCGCGTTTGTCGAGCGCATCGCCGCGCAGACCTTCGTGCAGCTTCAGTACTTCCTTGATCTGATAGCCGACGGTGTAGCTCGGGTTCAGGCTCGTCAGCGCGTCCTGAAACACCATCGCGATGTCCTTGCCGATGATCCTGCGACGCGCGCGCGCCGACGCCTTCAGCAAGTCCTTCCCGTCGAACGTGACCTGATCGGCGGTTACTTTGCCCGGTGCGTCGATGAGGCCCATCAGCGCCATCATCGTGACGCTCTTGCCCGAGCCGGATTCGCCGACGACGCCGACGACTTCGCCCGGCTTCACGGACAGATCGATGCGATCGACGGCCTGCGTGCCCCCGAACGTCACCTGCAAATTGCGGATAGTCAGAAGATCGTTCATGTCAGCCCATCCGTTTGAGTTTCGGATCGAGCGCATCGCGCAGACCGTCGCCGAGCAGATTGATGACGAGCACCGAGATCAGGATCGACAGGCCTGGCATCGTCACGATCCACCATGCGCTTTCGATGTAATCGCGCGCCGATGCGAGCATCGCGCCCCACTCCGCCGCCGGCGGCTGCACGCCGAGGCCGAGAAAGCCGAGCGCGGCAGCATCGAGAATCGCGGACGAGAAACCGAGCGTCGCCTGCACGATCAGCGGCGCGGCGCAGTTCGGCAGCACTTGCGAGAACATCAGGCGCACGGTGCCCGCGCCCGCGACGCGCGATGCCGTCACGTATTCCTTCTGCAATTCGCCGAGCGCCGACGCGCGCGTGAGACGCACGTAACCGGGCAGCGCGACGATGGCGATGGCGAGCATCGTGTTGACGAGCCCCGGCCCGATGATCGCGACGACCGCGACCGCGAGCAGCAGCGAAGGCAACGCGAGCAGCACGTCCATCACGCGCATGATCGGCGTATCGAGCCAGTGGAAGAACGCGGCCATCAGACCGAGCACGACGCCCGGAATCAGCGCGAGCACGACCGACACGAAGCCGATCCAGAACGACAGCCGCGCGCCGTACATGAGACGCGAGAGAATGTCGCGGCCGGCTTCATCGGTGCCGAGCAGGAACATGCGGTTGCCGCCTTCGAGCCACGCGGGCGGAATTTTCACGTAATCGCGATATTGCTCGATCGGGCTATGCGGTGCGATCAGCGGCGCGAGCAGCGCGACGAGAATCAGCACGAGCACGATCACGCCCGCGACGACGGCGCCGCGATTGCGCGAGAAATTCGCCCAGAATTCGCGCGCCGCGACCATGCGCCCGGACGGCGGCGTGAGCGCGCCCGGCGGGAGATTGTTTTGAACGTCAGCCATTCGTTATGCCTCGCGCCGAGCGGCCTCAAGCGAGGCATGCGCCCCCTTGGGGGGCAGCGAACAAGTGTGAGCGTGGGGGTACATGTTTTCCTCAGCGAGTATGGCGAATGCGCGGATTCAACACGCCGTACAACAAATCGACGACCAGGTTCACGACGATCACGAGCGTCGCGATCATCAGAATGCCGCCTTGCACGACCGGATAATCGCGGCGCGAAATGGCGTCGATGAGCCACTTGCCGACACCCGGCCACGAGAACAGCGTCTCGGTCAGCACCGCGCCCGCGAGCAGCGTGCCGACCTGCAGGCCGATCACGGTCACGACAGGAATCAGCGCGTTGCGCAGCGCATGCACGACGACCACGCGCAGCGGCGACAAACCCTTCGCGCGCGCCGTGCGGATGTAGTCCTCGCGCAGCACTTCGAGCATCGACGAGCGCGTCATGCGCGCGACGACCGCGAGCGGAATCGTGCCGAGCACGATGGTCGGCAGAATCAGATGCGACACCGCCGACGTGAACGCGCCTTCGTCGCTGGAGAAGAGCGCGTCGATCAACATGAAGCCGGTGACGTGCGGAATGTCGTATTCGACCGCGATGCGGCCCGACACCGGCGTCCAACCGAGCTTCGCCGAGAAGAACATGATGAGGATCAAGCCCCACCAGAAAATCGGCATCGAATAGCCCGTGAGCGCGGTGCCCATCACGCCATGATCGACGACCGTGCCGCGCCTGAGCGCCGCCGCGACGCCCGCCGGCAAGCCGACGACGAGCGCGAAGATCATCGCGCAGATGGAGAGTTCGACGGTCGCCGGAAAGCGCGCGAGGAACTCGCCCATCACGCTGGTATTCGTGATGATCGACGTGCCGAGATCGCCTTTCAGCGCGTGCCCGACGTAGGTGAGGTATTGGACCGGCAGCGGCTGGTCGAGACCGAGGCGCTTCATGGCTTCGGCGTGCATCGCGGGATCGACGCCACGCTCGCCCATCATCACTTCGATGGGGTCGCCGGGAATCAGGTGGATGAGCGCGAACGCGAGAATCGTAATGCCGATGAACGTCGGTATCACCATTCCTATGCGTCGCAAAACGAATCGGAACATGGATCGTCCTTTTCGGTATTGGGAGGACTCAAAACGTGACCGGCGGCTTGGATCTTGTGGACCCGCGCCGCCGGACCTGTTCGATTAACTATGGTTTAGTGCAAAAAGCGTTCCGTAGACAAACTTTATTGCATGCCGACGCCATCGAAGCGAACGTAGCCGAGCGGCTCGATCTTCATGTTCGTCACCTTCTTGCTCACCGGCTGATACACCGTCGAGTGCGCGATCGGCGAGAACGGCAGTTGCTGCGCGAAGATCTGCTGCGCATCGGTGTAAGCCTTCGTGCGCGCGGCGACATCGGTCGTCGAACGGCCCTTCACGACGAGTTCGTCGAACGGCTTGTAGCACCACTTCGAGAAGTTGCTGCCCTTCACGGCGTCGCAGCCGAGCAGCGTGCCGAGCCAGTTGTCGGGGTCGCCGTTGTCGCCGGTCCAGCCGATCAGGAGCGCATCGTGTTCGCCCGCGTGCGCGCGCTTCAGATACTCGCCCCACTCGTACGAAACGATGTTCGCCTTCACGCCGATCTTCGCCCAGTCGGCCTGGATCATTTCCGCCATCAGCCGCGCGTTAGGGTTGTACGCGCGTTGAACCGGCATCGCCCAGAGCGTGATTTCGAAGCCGTTCGGGAAGCCCGCCTTCGAGAGCAGTTCCTTCGCCTTCGCGGTGTCGTATGTCTGGCCCTTCAGATTCTTGTCGTAGGACCACTGCGTCGGCGGCATCGGTGCGGTGGCCGGCTGGCCCGCGCCCTGATACACGGAATCGATGATCGCCTTCTTGTTGATCGCCATGTCGAGCGCGCGGCGCACGTCGGTGTTGTCGAGGCCCTTCTTCGTCACGTTGTACGCGACATAGCCTTCGTTGAAGCCCGCCTGTGACGGCGTATCGACATTCGATGCCGACTTCAGCGCGGCGATATCGCCCGGACGCGGATAGCTCATCACCTGGCATTCGTTGTTCTTCAGCTTCTGCACGCGCACGGCCGCGTCCGGCGTGATCGAGAAGATCAGCTTGCTGATCTGCACGGCGTTCGGCTTCCAGTAATCAGGATTGCCGTCGAAGCGGATGGTCGCGTCCTTCGTGTAGCTGCGGAAGATGAACGGACCCGTGCCGACCGGCTGCTGGTTGATGTCGGCGGCCTTGCCGTCTTTCAGCAGCTTGTCCGTGTACTCGGCGGACAGGATCGACGCGTATTCCATCGCCATGTTCTGGATGAACGGCGCGCTCACTTCCTTCAGCGTGAACTTCACGGTGTACGGATCGACCTTCTCGATCTTCGAGATCAGCTTGTCCATGCCGAGGTCCGTGAAGTACGGAAACTGGACGTTGTACGCCTTGCGGAACGGATTGTTCGGATCGAGCATGCGGTTGAACGTGAAGATCACGTCATCCGCGTTGAATTCGCGCGTCGGCTTGAAGAACGACGTCGTCTGGAACTTCACGCCGTGACGCAGATGGAACGTGTAGCTGAGGCCATCCGACGACACGTCCCACTTTTCGGCGAGACCCGGCTCGACCTTCGTACCGCCGCGCTCGAATTCGACAAGACGGTTATAGACGGTGAAGGTATTCGCGGTGAAATCCGTGCCGGTGGTGTATTGCGCCGGATCGAAGCCGGCCGGGCTGCCTTCCGAGCAATACACGAGCGTCTTGTTCGGGATTCCCGCGGCGTGTGCCGCGGTTGCTGCAAAGAGCGTCGCGGTGGCGACGGCGCCTGCGAGCGCCGATCCGCGGATGGCTCGCAACAGGCTGTTTTTGTTCATGTTTCCTCCAAGTCGATGCCGGCTTCTGGCCGACGTAGCGCGAGTGTACTTGATCGCGCCGCCCCGCTTTTTTCGAAGCACACGCGCAAAGTGGGCGCTACCCTAGCACGAACAAAAGTGACACGTGTACTTGGTTTTCCCCACTAGAGTTTGTCGTCGGTGGCGCTCCGATAAGGGTAGGTTATCGGGCATGTCCGCACCTGATACATCGGGCGACGAAATATTGCTCGAACAGGCGCGCGCTAACGCAAAAAAGACGACGGTAAGGGGATTCAGAGAAAGAACCGCGCGGCGAGCGCCGCGCGGGTGAAACATTGATGCTGATCAGACGCTCTTGAAGCCGAGACGTTCGCAAACCGTCTTCGACGCCCACGCGCCGTTAAGCGTGTAGAAGTGCAGACCCGGCGCGCCATCATCGATGAGACGGCGGCACAGGCCCGTCACCACGTCGACGCCGAACGCGCGGATCGACTCGCGATCGTCGCCGAAGCTTTCAAGCCGGCGCGCGATCCACTTCGGCACTTCGGCGCCGCACATGTCGGAGAAGCGCATCAGTTGCGAGAAGTTCGTGATCGGCATGATGCCCGGCACGATCGGCACGTCGACGCCGAGCTTGCGCGCTTCCTCGACGAACTTGAAGTAGGAATCGGCGTTGAAGAAGTACTGCGTGATCGCCGAGTTCGCACCCGCCTTCACCTTGCGCGCGAAGTTTTCGAGATCGGCTTTCGGCGACCTCGATTGCGGATGAAACTCCGGATACGCGGCCACTTCGATGTTGAACCAGTCGCCGTGCTCCTGACGGATGAACGCCACCAGTTCCGACGCATAGCGCAACTCGCCGACTTCGCCCATGCCCGAAGGCAGATCGCCGCGCAGCGCGACGATGTGGCGAATACCGTGCTCGCGGTACTGCAAGAGAATGGCGCGCAGACTGTCCTTCGACGAGCCGATGCACGAGAGATGCGGCGCGGCCTCGAAGCCTTCCGCGGCCATTTCGAGCACGGTGTCGAGCGTGCCTTGCTGCGTGGAGCCGCCCGCGCCGAACGTCACGGAGACGAACTTGGGCGAGAGCTTCTTCAACTCGGCGCGGGACGCGCGCAGCTTTTCCACGCCTTCCTGCGTCTTCGGCGGGAAAAACTCGAATGAGAGTTCGATCGGTTTCATGATGTTTTTTGACGCACGGCAGCGCGCGGTCCAACGTCAACCGAAGTTGCGATTCCCGAAGATCAGCGCCGACAGCAGCCACGACACGATGCTGTAGAGAATCGAGCCGAAGAACGCGGACCAGAAGCCCGATACTTCGAAGCCCTTCAACAGCGACGAGCACAGCCAGAAGCACAGCGCATTCACGACGAGTATGAAGAACCCGAGCGTGACGATGGTCACCGGCAACGTGAGGATGATGAGAACAGGCCGGATGATCGCGTTGATGAGACCCAGCACCACCGCGATGATGAGCGCCGTGCCGAAACTGCGGATATGAATCGAAGGCACGAGGTAGGTGATGATCAGCAGCGCGAGCGCGTTGATCAGCCATGTCAGCAGCACGGTCATCGAGAAATCTCCGGTTGATGCGTTGAATCGCGCGGGCGTGGTCGTCACGCCCGCGCCTGTTACGGCTGCCGTCAGCGTTTAATAGCGGTAGTGGTTCGGCTTGAACGGGCCGTTCTTGTCGACGCCGATGTAGCCGGCCTGCTCGTCCGACAGCACGGTCAGTTCCGCGCCGATACGGCCGAGGTGCAGGCGCGCGACCTTTTCGTCGAGATGCTTCGGCAGCACGTAGACTTTGTTCTCGTACTTCTTGCCCTGCGTGAACAGTTCGATCTGCGCGAGCGTCTGGTTCGTGAACGAGTTCGACATCACGAAGGACGGATGGCCCGTCGCGCAGCCGAGGTTCACGAGACGCCCTTCAGCCAGAATGATGATCTTCTTGCCGTCCGGGAAGACGATGTGATCCACCTGCGGCTTGATGTTGTCCCAAGTGTATTGACGCGTCGACGCGATATCGATTTCCGAATCGAAGTGGCCGATGTTGCAGACGATCGCGTTGTTGCGCATCGCCTTCATGTGATCGTGGTTGATGACGTGATAGTTGCCCGTCGCGGTGACGAAGATGTCGGCGCGGCTCGCGGCGTATTCCATCGTCACGACGCGGTAGCCTTCCATTGCGGCTTGCAGCGCGCAGATCGGATCGATTTCCGTGACCCACACCGTCGCGCCCAGACCGCGCAGCGATTGCGCGCAGCCCTTGCCCACGTCGCCGTAACCCGCGACGACCGCGATCTTGCCGGCGATCATCACGTCGGTCGCGCGCTTGATGCCGTCGACGAGCGATTCGCGGCAGCCGTACAGATTGTCGAACTTCGACTTCGTGACCGAATCGTTCACGTTGATGGCGGGGAACGGCAGGCGTCCTTCCTTTTCCATCTGATACAGGCGATGCACGCCCGTCGTGGTTTCTTCCGTCACGCCCTGAATGTGCGAAAGGCGCGTGGAGTACCACGTCGGATCGGCGTCGAGGTGCTTCGCGATCGACTTGTAGAGCGCGATTTCTTCTTCGTTCGTCGGCTTGGCGATGACCGAACGGTCCTTTTCCGCCTTCGCGCCGAGGATGAGCAGCAGCGTTGCATCGCCGCCGTCATCGAGAATCATGTTGGCGAATTCGCCGTTCGGCCATTCGAAAATGCGATGCGAGAATTCCCAGTATTCGTCGAGCGATTCGCCCTTGAACGCGAACACCGGCGTGCCGCCCGCGGCGATCGCTGCAGCTGCGTGATCCTGCGTCGAGAAGATGTTGCACGATGCCCAGCGCACGTCCGCGCCCAGCGCCGTGAGCGTTTCGATCAGCACGCCCGTTTGAATCGTCATGTGCAGCGAGCCGGCGATGCGCGCGCCCTTCAGCGGTTGCTGCGCCTTGTACTCTTCGCGCGTCTGGATGAGACCCGGCATTTCCGTTTCGGCGATGTCGAGCTCTTTGCGGCCCCATGCGGCAAGCGACATGTCGGCAACGATGTAATCCTTGGAACCGTTGGAATCGAGAACTGCGGCGTTCATCACGCCCTCCTTTTCTAAAAAGACTAGAAATGTTGACGTGAGCGCCGTTCGATGCGGTGGCTCAGCGGGCGCCTTGACTGCCTGGCGCTTTCGAACCGTCCGGATTGAATGCTTCCGAGCCTGGCGGGCGGATTCGATGAATCGCCCGTCGCAACGCTCCTCGGAAACGAGCGTCGATTGTAGCAAAGTCTCGTGTGGCGAATGCGTTTTCGAGACGCCGAAGAGGGACTTTCGCGGCGCGCGCAAGCGCTCAGAAAGGCAGTACGGAAAGCACTGGCGCGAGCAGCACCATCACGACACCGGCGATCATCATCGTGAGACTCGCGACGACGCCCTCTTCGCTCCCCAGTTCGCGCGCCTTCGCCGTGCCGACGCCGTGCGCCGCCGCGCCGAACAACGCGCCGCGCGCGAGCCGCGTGCGCAGCGGCACGAGCGCGAGCACGATTTCGCCGAAGAGCATGCCGCAGACGCCCGTCGCGATCACGAAGAGCGCGGTGAGGTCTTTGGGCGCGTGGATCTTGTCGGAGACGGCGAGCGCGAACGGCGTCGACACGGAACGCGTCGCGAGGCTGCGCTGCAATTCCGGAGACAGATGCAGCAGCTTCGCGAGCGCGAGCGAACCGCCGACCGCCACCAGAATGCCGACCGTCACGCCGACGGTCAGCGAAATCCAGTGCCGCTTGATGAGTTCGCGGTACTCATAGATCGGCACCGCGAACGCGACCGTCGCCGGTCCGAGCAGCCACATGAGCCAGCGCGTGTCGGTGTAATAGACCGAGTACGGAATGCGCGCAATCACGACGATGACCGCGAGCACCGCCGGCACGGCCAGAAGCGGCGTGAGCCACGGCCGCCGGAAGCGCGCGTACAGATGCTTGGCCGCGAAGTACAGCGCGACGGTCAGCACGAAGCAACCGGCCGCGATGAGGCGCGCGGCGTCGTCTTCGAGAAGCGAGGCAAAGAAGTGGTTCATGTCCGCTCGCTCAGGCGCGGGCCGCGTGTCGCGCGACGAGCACACGGCGCAGGGCGAGACGGCGTTCCAGGCGCGCCGCACGGTCGACGGCGAACGCCACGGCCACCATCACCATCAACGTTCCGCCGACGACCACGAGCGCGAGCCGCCAGCCGTCTTCCATGAACAGGCCGCCGTACTGGACCGCCGCGACCGCCGCCGGGATGAAGAAGAGCAGCATGTCGGACAGCAGCCAGTCCGCGCCCGCCTTGACCCAGCGCGGCGCGACGCCGCCGCAGAACAGCAGCGCGAGCAGCGCGACGAGGCCGATCACGCCGCCCGGCACGGGCAGCGACAGCTTGCGCGCGACGAAATCCGCTGCGACCCAGATCCCCGCGAGCGCGGCGGACTGCACCGCGACGCGCAGGAAGCGGGCGAAGGCGGACGGCGTTTTGATCGGCAGGGCGGTGGACATGGCGGCTCTCGTGGGCTGAAGGCGACTGATTAGGGTTATCCCGTAGGCTGAGTATATGGGCGCACCTTGCATAATAAAAATGACTTAACCTTATTCGAATCATTCCAAACTGGAATTCGGAGCCGACGATGGAATTGCGCGCCTTGCGGTACTTCATCGAAGTGGTGAAACAGAAGAGCTTCACCGCTGCCGCCGAACACATGTTCGTGACGCAGCCGACCATCAGCAAGATGGTGAAGGCGCTGGAGGACGAGGTCGGCTCGCCGCTGCTTCTGCGCGAGGGGCGTCAGATGGTGCTGACCGACGCCGGCCAGATCGTCTATCAGCGCGGCGTCGAGGTGCTGGCGGCGCACGCGCGTCTGGAAGCGGAGCTGAACGATCTCGGCACGTTCGGGCGCGGCACGCTGACGATCGGCATTCCGCCGATGGGCGGATCGCTCTTCACGCCGGCCATCGCCGCGTTCCGTCGCCGTTATCCGAAAGTTGAGCTGAAGCTGTTCGAGCGCGGCTCGAAGGCGATCGAGGCGGCGCTCATAGACGGGGAGCTCGAATTGGGCGGCGTCTTGCAGCCGGTCGACACCGCGATGTTCGACGTCCTACCCGTGAGCCGGCAGATTCTCTGGCTCGTCGCGCCGAAGGGTTCGCGCTGGGACGACGCCCGCGAAGTCGCGCTCACCGATCTCGCCGCCGAACCGTTCGTGTTCTACGGCGAGAGCCTCGCGCTCAACGACGTCGTGCTCAACGCGTGCCGTGAGGCGGGTTTCGCGCCGACGATCGTCGGCCGCAGCGGGCATTGGGATTTCATGGCGGCGCTCGTGCAGGCAGGCATCGGCATCGCGCTGCTGCCCGCGCCGTACTGCCGGCGTCTCGACGCGAACGCGTTCACCTGCCGTCCGGTCGTCGCGCCCGAGATTCACTGGGACATGGCGCTCGGCTGGCGGCGCAACGGTTATCTGTCGCACGCGGCGCGCGCGTGGATCGAGGTCGCGCGGGAAATGCTGCCCGCGAATCTGGATCAGGATTTCATGGCCGATGGCTTTCCGCGAAACCGATGACATCCACGCAAAAAAACGCGCCGGCCCGCGATGAGCGGACCGGCGCGTCATTTACAGCGGCTCGCGCGATTCCCGAATCAGTTCAGTTCCTTGAATTCGATTCGCCGATTCGCCGCGCGGCCTTCGCGCGTGGCGTTGTCGCCGATCGGATGCGCGTCGCCGAAACCTTCCGCCGTCAGCGTGTCGGCCGGCACGCCACGCTGGATCAGATACGAACGCACGGACCGCGCGCGCTTTTCCGACAAGTGGAGATTCACCGCCGGATTGCCCGAACTGTCCGTGTAGCCGCCGATCTGCAGCTTGATCGGCTTGCCGTTCGCGTCGCAATCCTTCAGCCCCTTCGCGGATTCGGCGAGTTCGTTCAGCGCCGCGCGGCAACTCGTTTGACGCGAAGCCGAACTTGATCGGACGCAGATTCAGATTCTTCGCGACGTCGGCGGCACTGCAATTCGCGACAGCGTCCGACGCGGCGAGCGTTTTTGCGGCGGCGGTCGTGTCGGTTGCGCCGATCGTCCAGCCGTCGCCGAAGAACGCCTTCAGCTTGTCCAGCCAGCCGAGCTTCGAATCGCCCGCGCGGCCGCTCAGGTCGATCTTGTCGCCAACCACGCGCACTTGCGCGCCCGGCAGCGTCATGACCGGGAGCAGGCCGTCGAGTTTCGCGATCCACGCGGCGGGCTTCGTGTCCGGATCGACCGCGATGTCCGCCTTGAACTTGTCCGCGCCGAGCTTCGCGGCGAGCGTGTCGAGCAGTTCGCGGCGTTCGTGCTCGTCGTGGACGGTAGCGGTCAGCGTCGGAACGCCGGATGCGTCGACGACGAAGGACATCGTTGCGTCCTTGGAAGGCAGCGCGGCCGGCGCAGACGCTTGATCGGCCGCGGCGGCCGTCGCGCCCGTTGCCGTCTCGGCGCTCGCGTCGGAAGCGGCGTCCGGCTTCGCGACGGGCGCGGCGTCTTCCGGCTTGTTGTCCGTCGAGCAGCCGCGACCGGCCAGAACCGCGAACATCGCGAGCGCGGCAGCGGATGCGATCCACCACCATTTCTTCCGGCCCGCGTCTTCCTTCACGGCGTGATCGGCGGCGGCGGGCGCTTCCTGCGGCTGCGCGAACACGGCGGCTTCCTGCGTCGCCGGATGTTCCAGATGCGCCGACACCGCCTTCAGCCGCGATGCGACACCCGCGAGAAACGCGCCGACCGAACCGAGACCGAGCGCGTTGGCAAACGCGTCGGTCATGTTCGCGCGCACGACCGGCAACTGATGGCCGAGCAGCGTCGGAAGCTGGCTGGGATTGCCGTTGTGCTGCGTGAGATAGCGCTTGAGCACGCCGAAGAGCGTCGCGCCGACCACGCCGGTCAGCGTGCGCGTGGCGCTCGCCGCGACGCCCGTGTATTCGGCGATGCGCTCGGCGAGCAGATTGAGATTGTCGCGCGAGGCGATTTCGGCATCGGCTTTTTCGCTGCTGTCGACGAGCGTCTTGAAACCCTCGTCCTGCACGACGAAGTGCGGCAGTTCTTCGGCGATCAGCGCGTTGGTCGCCGGCGACATGATCGCCGCGAACAGATGACGCGCGCCTTCGAGCGACGACGCCTTGTTCATCATCGCGCCGATCAGCGCCGGCCCGCACAGCGACACGACGCGCCGCGCGGATTCCGGCGCGCAGCCGATGCGCCCGGCGACATGCTGCAACACGCTTTCGGTCAAAGCGCCCTGGACAAGTTGATTGAGGTTGATGCTCATTGAGAATGCTTCCGTGAAAGGCGTTACTGCAATCGCCGGAATCAGGCGTGCCGATTATAGGTTCGGGTTCCGGCGCGTCATCGGGGCGGGATTAACAATCGGATTTATCTCAGTGAGCGGCGCTTTAGGAGCGCGCATCAAAAGTTCCCGATCGATCCCGAAAAGAACGGTGCCTCTACACGGCCGATCCGTGCGCGGCCTATGATTCCTGAATTCGAGATGACGCCCGGACGGCCGATCCGCCGAAAGCGCTGTTGCGCGCGTCCGACAGCGACGAATCACCGCAGAAGGAGAGCGACGATGTCCGATCCCGCCGATCGCCCGTTCGGGCAAACCCACGACGTCACGAATCAGGCGTCGCCGCTCGTCGGCTATGACGCGTTCGCCTTCGATCCGGCGCTCGTCGCCGCCGTCGGACGCGAAGGCGCGCATTGGCATGTGCAGACGCTTTCGCGCGACGGGATGGCGCTGACGCAGCCGGACGTCGTCGCGCTGGCCGAGCTCGCCAACCGCCACGAGCCCGAACTCGCGACGCACAGTCCGCGCGGCGAGCGCATCGACGCCATCGAGTTTCATCCGGCGTGGCATGAACTGCTGCGGCGACTGCGCCATGAGGGATTGCACGCGATGCCGTTCGAGCCGTCCGCGCGCGCCGGATCGATGGCCGCGCGCTGCGCCGGCTACTATCTGCACGGCCAGCTCGAATCGGGCTCGCTGTGCCCGATCACGATGACCTTCGCGAGCATCCCCGTTCTGCGCAACGAACCCGACCTGTTCGCGCGCGTTTCGCATGCGCTGCTTTCGCGCGAACACGATCCGCGCGACATTCCGCTCGAAGCGGGCAAGCATTCGATGATGATCGGCATGGGCATGACCGAGAAACAGGGCGGCTCCGACGTGCGCAGCAACCGCACGCGCGCGCACGCCATCGACAGAAACGGCGCGATGGGACGCGGAGGCGCTTATCGGCTGGTCGGTCACAAGTGGTTCTTCTCCGCGCCGCAATGCGACGCGCATCTCGTGCTCGCGCGCACCGCCGACGAAGGCGGCCTGTCGTGCTTCTACGTGCCGCGTTTCGCGCCGGACGGCCGCAAGAACGCGGTCC
The DNA here is from genome assembly GCF_023630985.1 of Caballeronia sp. ATUFL_F1_KS39. NCBI lineage: Bacteria > Pseudomonadati > Pseudomonadota > Betaproteobacteria > Burkholderiales > Burkholderiaceae > Caballeronia > Caballeronia sp. ATUFL_F1_KS39. The sequence goes on from NZ_JALQDZ010000025.1 coordinate 74,490, forward strand.
AGATCCAGCGCCTGAAGGACAAGCTCGGCAACCGCTCGAACGCGAGCAGCGAAGTGGAGTTTCTCGATGCTTACGGCGTGATGATCGGCGACGAGGGACGCGGCGTGCCGACCATCATCGAGATGGCGAATTTCACGCGGCTCGATTGCGTGATCGGCAGTGCGGCGCTGATGCGCGCGGCGCTCGTCCAGGCGATTCATCACGCGCGGCAGCGCAGCGCGTTCGGCGCGCATCTCGTCGATCAGCCGCTGATGCGCAACGTGCTCGCCGATCTCGCGCTCGAATCCGAAGCCGCGACGGTGCTGTTCATGCGGCTCGCGGGCGCGTTCGAGCAGAGCGCCGCGCCAGGCGGAGCGCTCGCCGAACGCGCGTGGCGGCGCATCGTCACGCCCGCCGCGAAATTCTGGGTCTGCAAGCGTGCGCTCGAATTCACCGGCGAAGCGATGGAAGTCTGGGGCGGCAACGGCTATGTCGAAACCGGGCCGATGGCGCGTTTCTATCGCGAGGCGCCGGTCAATTCGATCTGGGAAGGCTCGGGCAACGTGATGTGCCTCGACGTCCTGCGCGCGTTCGAGCGCGAGCAGGACGCCGCGCACGCGCTCATCGACGACTGGAAGACGACGGCGGGCGCGCATCCGGCGCTGGCGGGCGCGCTGTCGTCGCTGATTGCGATGCTGACGGACGATCCGTCGATCCGGGAAGCGTCGGCCCGGCGCATCGCGCAGCAATTGACGTTGTGCGCGCAGGGCGTGCTGCTCGCGCGGCACGCGCCGCAGGATGTCGCCGATGCGTTCGTCGAATCGCGTCTTGGCGACGCGCGCGGCGAAAACGGGCGCGTGTACGGCACGCTGCCCGGACGCTTCGATCACGCGGCGATCGTCACGCGGGCGTTCGCCGCCTGAGAAAGCGTCAGCGGATCGCCCGCCCCGCTTCCCTCAACGGCTCCTCGTTCTCCAGCCGATACACCCACGACAGCAATTCCGCGACCGCCTGATACAAGGCGGGCGGAATGTGCGCGTCGAGATCGACCTGCATCAGCAGCGACACCATTTCCGGCGATTCGTGCACGTACAGCCCCGCTTCCTTCGCGCGCTGCACGATCATGTCCGCGACGATGCCGTAGCCCTTCGCGACGACGCGCGGCGTCGCCTCGCGATTGCCCGCGTCGTAGGCGAGCGCCGTCGCCTGCCTGCGCGTGTACGGCGGATGATCCTGGCCGCTCACGTTTCACTCCCATCGCCGTGCGGCGGGTGGAACAGATGTTCGAGCGGCGAGCGCACCGGCTTTTTCGCGGCGGTCTTGTCGCCGGAAAGCGCGAGATCGGTCGTGCCGTCCATCGAACGCACGGACAGCGACGCGAGCGCAATGCCCGCCGCTTCAAGCTGACGCGCGAACGCGGCGCCGTCGGCGGCGAGACGGCGCGCGCCCGCGTCGCCCGCCTTGATGCGCGTGACGAGCTTGTCGCCCGACAGCACCAGTTCGGCGTCGACGGTGCCGAGCGCGGGCAGCGACAGCGTGATGCGCGTGCGCCAGGCGCGTTCGTCGGCCGCGTCGTCGGAAGCGCGCTGATCGCGCGGTTCGCGGGCGACTTCCCACTCGAAGCGCGTGCCGGGCCACGCCTCGCCCTGCCAGCGGAATTGCTCGTTCGCGAGCACGTCGAGTTGCTGACGCACGACATTGAGCGTCGCCGGATGGATGCCCGCCGCGAGCGACGCCTGCAGCGCCGATTCGTGCCGGCTCGGTTGCGCCGTCTGCGCGTTGGCGCCGTTCGCGGTTCCGTTCTGCGAATTCGAGAGCTCGGACGGCGACGCATCCCGCACCGACGCCGCGAGCGCGGCCGCCTGCTGCGGCGTCTGCGGCGTCGCGATCGGGCGGCCGTGGAAATCGGGCAGATCGGGCGCGAGCTGCGGCGCGCGGGCATCGTCGAGGCCGGTGTCGGCCGGCGTGACGGCGTTGGCGAGCTCGAACGGCAGGGACATCGAACGGGCATCGACGCGCGCCTGCGGTTCGTTGCCGAGCGACGCCGCGCTGCGCTGGCCCGCGAGCCATTGCACCAGATGCGATTCGTAGAAAAGCCCGCTTTCGCCGACGGTCCTTGCGAGCGCCGTCGCCAGCGCGGCGGCGGGCAGCGGCGGCAGATTCTGCGTCGCGGCGCGCGCGGCCGCCACGGCGGCGGCATTGGAGGAGAAAGCGGTATCGAAGAGGCCGGTCGTGAGCGCGGCGAAGGCGCTCGCGGGGCGCGGCGGCGTCGGCCAGAGCGGGGCGTCGCCGGTCAGCGCGGGCGTCGCGCCGCCGAAGCGCGAAATCACGTCGAGCGTGCGCGCGACGCTGGAAAGCTCGGTTTGCGCCGACGCCGCCGGTCCCGCCGCCACGGCGGGCGCGCCGACGGTCTGCGGCATGTCCGGCTGCGTCGTCTGCCCGACGCTCGTGCCCGTCACGCCGCTGCCGCTCACGCCGCCCGGCGCGCGAATCGCGGACATCAGGAGCTCGGTGCGGCTGGCGAGCAACGATGCGATCGCAGAATCGAGTCCAGTCATGCCCACATCCTCGTAAGCGCCGGCCGGATCGTCCGGCTGGCGCGGAACTGCGGCTAGCGCAGTCCGATCATTTTCTTCAGTACGCGGGCCGGGCTGTTGACCGTGAAGAGCGCGGACAGGCGCGCGAGACTCGGCGAGGTCAGATCGCGGATCGCGGCGTCGTCGGCGAGAATCTTCTTCACGAGGTCCAGCTTGCGTGCGCGGGCGGTTTCGTCGAGATCCGAACCGGTATCGACTTCCTTCAGGCGGTCGACCAGCTCGCGATAGGTGCCCTGCAACGCCTTCAGCTCGCTCCATTCGCCACCGCGCGCGGCCACCAGCATCTGACCGGAAACCGCCGCAATGGCCTCGTAGTGGGCGAAATATTCTTGTGTCGTCTTCATTCTTTCGAGGCAGTCGACGCTCATACCCGTCATGCGGGCACGGCGGTCATTTGCGCCACTTCCTGTCCAATTCCGACCCAGGCTTCTTCCAGCGTCGCGAGCAGGCCGTCGACTTCGACGAGCATCGACTCGTTCTGCTTGATGTTCGCCTCGAGCAGCCGGCGCGTCATATACGTGTACAGCGCGTCCAGCCGTTGCGCGATCTCGCCGCCCGCATCCTTGTTGAGCGCCTGCTGCAATCCGCTCTCGATGATGCTGATGGCCTTGCCGATCGCCGCGCCGCGCGCGCCGACGTTGTTCTGCTGCAGATGCATGCGCGCCTGCGCGATCGCCTGACGTGCGCCTTGATACAGCATCACGATCAGCCTGTGCGGGCTCGCTCCGATCACCCCTGTCTGAACGCCCACGCGTGCGTAGGCGCTGGCTCCTGCGTGTCCTGGGGAATACATCTCTCGGGTTCTCCTTATGCGATGCCGCAGCGTGCGCGGGCTTCAAGCGGACGCCGTGCCGCTCGTCCTGATCCGTGTGGGTCCGGTAAAACCGGTGAGAGACGAGCGTGCCGCCCGCCTCAAGCGGGCGAACCATCGTTCGCCGTGCCGTTACCGGGGTTATCGGAAAAACGCGGCAAAGCTTTAGGACTCAAGGCTCTAGAGCAATCGCGAGGATCGAGGGACGGATCGTGTGAAGACCGTCAGACGGAGATCTGCATGATGTCGTTGTAGGCCGACACGAGCTTGTTGCGCACCTGCAGGCCGAACTGCAGGCCGACGTTCGCCTTCTGCATGTCGACCATCACGTCGTTGAGCGACACGTTCGGCGCGCCGATTTCGAATGCGTGCGCCTCGCCGAGTGCCTTGTTCTGGTTGTCGCTGATCTTGTCGATGGACGATTTCAGCGCGTCGGCGAAGCTGCCGGCGCTCGCCGCGCCCGATGTCCCGCTCTGCCCCATGACGGCGCCCGACGCGACGGACGCGGCGTTTGCGGCGCCGGTGCCGCCGGCGGCTTGCGACGCCATCGACTGAATGGCCGACATAGCCGAGGAAAGCGGATTGATCGGAAAGTTCATGTTGACTCCGGATGACAGGAAATAACGGGTGCCGCTCGTGGCGGAGACCCGATGCCCGGCCCGCATTTGCGGAGGTTCGCCGAGTACGAAAAAGATTAGCAGCCGGCGGCTTTTCAAAGCGCGGGAAGAACGGGGAAAACCCCGCTCTATTCGCCGAATCGACTTGCAATCTTCTGCGGATAATCCCCATCGTGAAAAGTCCTCCACCGCCGCTTACATGGAAGCGGGAAGCGGCGGAGGGGAACCTCAGGATTCGGAGCTTCGACGCTAAATGGAAACGCCCAACAACTCACTCATCACGCCCGACGCCAGAATGGGCCTGGCGGGCGCACAGCCGGGCGCAGCCGGAACGGCCACCGCCGGCGCGAGCCTCGCGGGCGGCGCGGGAGCCGACTTCGGCGGCTTCGCGCAGCGCATGCCGATGCTCAACCAGTTCCGCTCGAATCCGCGCGTGCCGCTCATCGTGGCCGTCGCGATTCTGGTGATGGTGGTCGCGGGCCTCGTCATGTGGTCGCGCCAGCCGGACTATCGCGTGCTCTTTTCCAATCTGTCCGACCGGGACGGCGGCGCAATCGTTGCCGCGCTCCAGCAGGGCAACATTCCGTACAAGCTCTCCGACGGCGGCGGCGCCATTCTCGTGCCGGCCGAGCAGGTGCACGAAACGCGTCTGCGTCTCGCGAGCCAGGGCTTGCCGAAGGCCGGCTCGGTCGGCTTCGAGCTGATGGACAACCAGAAGTTCGGCATCAGCCAGTTCGCCGAGCAGGTCAACTATCAGCGCGCGCTGGAAGGCGAGCTGGAGCGCACGATCGGCTCGATTTCGTCGGTGAAGTCGGCGCGCGTGCATCTGGCGATTCCGAAGCCTTCCGTCTTCGTGCGCGACAAGGAACTGCCGACCGCCTCCGTGATGGTCAATCTGTACCCCGGCCGCGTGCTCGACGAAGGCCAGGTGGTGGCGATCACGCACATGGTGGCGTCCGGCGTCGCGGACATGCCGGTCAAGAACGTGAACATCGTCGATCAGGACGGCAACCTGCTGACGAGCCAGAACGCCGCGAACGGCCTCGACGCATCGCAACTGAAGTACGTGCAGCAGATCGAGCACAACACGCAAAAGCGCATCGACGCGATCCTCGCGCCGCTCTTCGGCGCCGGTAACGCGCGTTCGCAGGTCAGCGCCGACATCGACTTCTCGAAGCTCGAGCAAACCGCCGAAAGCTACGGCCCGAACGGCAACCCGCAGAACACGGCGATCCGCAGCCAGCAGTCGAGCGAGTCGAGCGAATCCGGCGGCAGCAGCATCGGCGGCGTGCCGGGCGCGCTGTCGAACCAGCCGCCGCAGCCGGCATCCGCGCCGGTCGACGCAGCGGCATCGGGCGCGGCGGGCGCATCGGCGAAAACGGGTCCGCAGAATCAGCGCAAGGACACGACGACGAACTACGAAGTCGATCGCACCGTGCGTCACTACGAGCAGGCGACGGGCGGCATCAAGCGTCTGTCGGTGGCGGTGGTCGTGAACTACGAGAAGAAGGTCGATGCGAAGGGCAACGTCACGATGACGCCGCTTGCCGCCGACAAGCTCGCGCAGGTCCAGCAGCTCGTGAAGGACGCGATGGGCTTCGACGACAAGCGCGGCGACTCGGTGAACGTCGTGAACAGCGCGTTCTCCGCCGATCTGAACGCGACGCCCGACGTGCCGTGGTGGAAGACGCCGGAATCGATCGGCATGGGCATTCAGGCGGCGAAGTATCTGGGCATCGGCATCGTCGGTCTGTTCCTGTACTTCAGCATGGTGAAGCCGGCGATGAAGCGCGCCTTCCCGCCGCCGCCCGAAGCCGCGCCGACGCTCGCCGTACCGGACGAACTCTCGCTGCTCGACGGCCCGTCGCTCGACGGCGGCGGCACGGCGAAGCTGGAAGACGAAGACAAGGATGCCGAGGTGAGTCTCCTCGGTCATGAAAGCAAGAAAGCCAAATTCGACCGCAATCTCGACTACGCGCGCATGGTCGCGCGTCAGGATCCGAGAATCGTTGCGACGGTCGTAAAGAACTGGGTGTCCGATGAACGCTGAAGGCCTGAATAAAGCCGCTCTCCTCCTGATGTCGATCGGCGAGGAAGAAGCCGCCGAAGTTTTCAAGTATCTCGCCCCGCGCGAGGTGCAGAAGATCGGCGCGACGATGGCGGCCCTGAAAAACGTGACGCGCGAGCAGCTCGACAACGTGCTGACCGAATTCGTGAGCGAAGCCGAGCAGCACACGGCGCTTTCGCTGGATTCGAGCGAGTACATCCGCTCCGTGCTGACGAAGGCGCTCGGCGAAACCAAGGCCGGCGCGCTGATCGACCGTATCCTGCAGGGCAGCGATACGAGCGGCATCGAAGGCCTGAAGTGGATGGACTCGGGCGCGGTCGCGGAACTCATCAAGAACGAGCATCCGCAGATCATCGCGACGATCCTCGTTCACCTGGACCGCGATCAGGCGTCGGAAATCGTGTCGTTGTTGTCCGACCGCCTGCGCAACGACGTGCTCCTGCGCATCGCGACGCTCGACGGCATCCAGCCCGCCGCGCTGCGCGAACTCGACGACGTGCTGACGACGCTGCTCTCCGGCAGCGACAACCTGAAGCGCGCGCCGATGGGCGGCATCCGCACGGCGGCCGAGATTCTCAACTTCATGTCGAGCAATCACGAAGAAGGCGTCATCGCGAACGTGCGCGAATACGACGCCGAGCTCGCGCAGAAGATCATCGACCAGATGTTCGTGTTCGAGAACCTGCTCGATCTGGAAGACCGCGCGATCCAGCTTCTGCTGAAGGAAGTGGAATCGGAAACGCTGATCGTGTCGCTCAAGGGCGCGCAGCCGGCGCTGCGCCAGAAGTTCCTGTCGAACATGTCGCAGCGCGCGGCCGAACTGCTCGCCGAAGACCTCGATTCGCGCGGTCCGGTGCGCGTGTCGGAAGTCGAGCAGCAGCAGCGCAAGATTCTGCAGATCGTCCGCAATCTCGCGGAAAACGGTCAGATCCAGTTAGGCGGCAAGGCCGAGGACGCATATGTCTAACACCCGCGCGCAAAAGGCTCCGGTCTCGGCGTATCAGCGCTGGGAAATGGCGTCGTTCGATCCCGTCGAGATCAAGGTCGACAACAGCGCGGCGGAACAGGCCGCGCTCGAAGCGCACCTGCGCCGCGTCGAGGACGACGCGTATCAGCAAGGTCTCGCGAAGGGGCACGTCGCGGGGCAGGCGCTTGGGTATCAGGCGGGTTACGAGCAAGGTCAGGCGAAGGGTTTCGAGGACGGCCGCAAGGAAGCGCTCGCGCAGGCCGCGCGTCTCGCCGAGATCGCCGATGCGTTCAAGACCGCCCTGCAAGCCGCCGATGCGGCCATCGCGGAATCGCTCGCGGAACTCGCGGTCGATATCGCGCAGCAGGTCGTGCGCCAGCATCTCGCACTCGATCCGACGGCGCTCGTCGCCGTGGCGCGCGAAGTCATCGCGTCCGAGCCGGAGCTGTGCGGCGCGCCGACGCTCATCGTCAATCCGGCCGACATGGCTATCGTCGATGCGTATCTCAAGGACGAACTCGAAGCCGCCGGCTGGACCGTGCGGCCCGATCCGGAAGTCGAGCGCGGCGGCTGCAAGGCGCACGCCGCAACCGGTGAAATCGATGCGACCAACGTGTCGCGCTGGGAGCGCGTGGTGGCCGCGTTGGGGAGAAGCAAGCCGTGGTAAATCAACGGATCACGCAGGATGGTCTGAGCGAACTCGAACAGGAACTCGCGCGCGCGTCGTTCGGCCCGCTCGCCGAAGAGCGCGCGGAAGACGAATCGCCCGACGAACTCGCCGCGCGCACCATCGCCGAACTGGCCGGTATCGCGGGCAATCCGCACATCGACACGTGGCGCGACAAGCTCGACGCGCTGCGCTCGCGCAATGCGATCGCGAAGCCGCTGCGTCCGTGCGGACGTCTCACGCGGGCCGCCGGTCTCGTGCTCGAAGCGGTCGGCCTGAAGATGGGCGTCGGCTCCGAATGCATCATCGAGCTGCCGCCGGGCAGCGCGATTCCGACCGCCGAAGCCGAAGTCGTCGGTTTCGCGGGCGACAAGCTCTTTCTCATGCCGACGACCGAAGTCGCCGGCCTGTTGCCGGGCGCGCGCGTCTATCCGTTGGAAAGCGCGCCGATCAACGATCCGATGGCGGGCGCGAAGCGTCTGCCGGTCGGCTGGGAAATGCTCGGCCGCGTGGTCGACGCGTCCGGCCGTCCGCTCGACGGGCTCGGCCCGCTCGGCGCCAAGGTCGATGCGCCGCTGGCGGGTCCGGTCATCAATCCGCTGAATCGCGAGCCGATCCACAAGGTGCTCGACGTCGGCGTGCGCGCGATCAACTCGCTGCTGACGGTCGGACGCGGCCAGCGCATGGGCCTGTTCGCGGGTTCGGGCGTCGGCAAGTCGGTTCTGCTCGGCACGATGGCGCGCTACACGAGCGCGGAAGTCATCGTGATCGGGCTGATCGGCGAACGTGGCCGCGAAGTGAAGGAATTCATCGAGCAGATTCTGGGCGAGGACGGTCTCGCGCGCTCGGTCGTCGTGGCCGCGCCTGCGGACGTGTCGCCGGTGCTGCGGATGCAGGCCGCCGCGTACACGACCTCGCTCGCCGAATATTTCCGCGATCAGGGCAAGCACGTCCTGATGCTGATGGATTCGCTCACGCGTTACGCGATGGCCCAGCGCGAGATCGCGCTCGCCATCGGCGAGCCGCCCGCGACCAAAGGCTATCCGCCGTCGGTGTTCGCGAAGCTGCCGGCGCTCGTCGAGCGCACCGGCAATGGTCCCGAAGGCGGCGGCTCGATCACGGCGTTCTACACCGTGCTCACCGAAGGCGACGATCAGCAGGATCCGATCGCCGACTCGGCGCGCGCGATTCTGGACGGCCATATCGTGCTGAACCGCTCGCTCGCGGAAGCCGGGCACTATCCGGCGATCGACATCGAGCAGTCGATCAGCCGCGTGATGACGTCGATCATCGACGACAAGCACCTCGAACGCGTGCGTCTCTTCAAGCAGATGCTGTCGCGCTATCAGCGCAACAAGGATCTCATCAACGTGGGCGCGTATTCGAGCGGACGCGACCAGTTGCTCGACCGCGCCATCGCGCTGTATCCGCGCATGGAGTCGTTTTTGCAGCAAGGCTTTCGCGAAGAGGCGCCGTTCGAGCCGAGCATCGCGATGTTGAATCAACTGTTCGGATAGTTTTCGACTAGTATCCGAAGCATTCGTCACAAGAAAGCACAAAGACCTTACGGGACCGCCACGCCATGTCGAAGAATCTGCCGATCAACACCCTCATCGAACTCGCCGAAGAGGAACTCGATAACGCCACGAAGAAGCTCGGCAAGCTTCAGCAGGAACACAACGAGATCGAAACGCAACTGAACGCGCTCGTGACGTATCGCGACGAGTATCACGCGCGTTTCACGGCGTCGGCGCAGCAAGGCACGACGGCGCAGACGCTGCGCAATTTCCAGGCTTTCGTCGATACGCTCGACAGCGCCATCGCGCAGCAGCGCACGCTGCTCCTGATGGCCGATCAGCGCATCGAGGCGGCGAAACCCGACTGGCGTCTCAAGAAACAGAAGCTCGGCAGCTATGAAGTGCTGGCCGCACGCGGCGAGGCGATCCTCGCGAAGAAGGCCGCGCGCGTCGAGCAGCGCGAATCCGACGAACACGCCGCCAAGGTGCTGCGCATGCGCGCCGAGCGGGCTTCGTCGTAACCCATTCATCGATATTTCCAGAGGCTCAGCATGTCCTCCGTTTCTCTTCTCGGCGCGCTTTCCGGCGCCACGTCATCGGGCAACTCCGCGGCGCAGCGCGCGGCGAGCGCCGGCGCGTCGTTCGGCAAGACGCTCCAGGGCATCACCGACCGCGCCAACGCCGACGCACAAGCGGCTCAGGCGTTCGCGGATTCGTCCGCCGACACATCGAGCGTGCACGACGCGCCGAAGCCTTCCGACGACGCATCGAAGAGCGACGACGCATCCGATGCTCAGGCCGCCGCGAAGCCCGACGAGACGGACGCGCCGAAAGAGGCATCGAAGCCTGCGGACAAGGCGAATACGGCCGACGCGTCGAAGCCGGCGTCGGGATCGTCATCGGATGCGGCCGCCGCTGCGCAAGCGAAAGCCCGCGCGGACGCCGCGAACGAAGCCGACGCCGACTCGGACGATACCGAGTCCGCGCTCGCCGATGCGGCCGACGCTGCATCGCTCGTCACGACGACCGCATCGACCGGCGACAACAAAGCGACGGACACGACGCACAAGAGCAGCGATGCGAAGTCGGCGCAGGACGCGCTGGCCGCCGCGCTCGCCTCGATGAACAACACGCAGCCCGCGAATGCCGCGGCGAACGGTTCGGTCGGAACGGCGCGCGAGGGCGGGAAAGGCGACGATCAGGGCGGCCTCTTCGCGAAAGGCGGAAAGGGCGCGAGCCTGCCCGGGCTGACGGCGAATGCGAAGGCCGGCGACAAGGCTGTCGACGCAGCCGCGCTCGCATCCGCGCAAACCGCGCCGGCGATATCCGCCGACGCCGCGACCGCCGCCTACAAGCAAGCCGCCGACGCGGCCGCGCACGCGGTCGCGATGCAGACGGCATCGGCGGGTTCGGCGGTGTCGAGTCCGCAGGGCGCGATGGCATCGGCGACCAGCGCCGCGATCGCACCGCACGTTGGCGGCTCCGGCTGGGACGACGCGTTCAGTCAGAAGGTCGTGTTTCTGTCGAAGGCGGATCAGCAAAGCGCGGAATTGACGCTGAATCCGAAAGATCTCGGGCCGTTGCAGGTGACGCTGCAGGTCTCCGATAACCACGCGCACGCGCTGTTCGTGTCGCAGCATGCGCAGGTGCGCGAAGCGATCGAAGCCGCGATGCCGAAGCTGCGCGAAGCGATGGAAGCGAACGGCATCAGTCTCGGAAGCGCGTCCGTCGCCGATGGCTTCACGCGCCAGTCGCAGCAACAAAGCGGTGACGGCCGCTCGGGATCGGGCGGCGGCGGCCGTGCGTCGGGCGGAATCGGTGGTCTGGGCGGCGTGAGCGCCGACGATTCCGTTGCGGCGAGTATCAACGTGCCCGTGCGACGCACGGTCGGACTCGTCGATACGTTCGCCTGATCCTTCTCAGCGCCTCACGCCGCACATTCGGCGCGCAGGCGCTCGGCGACGACGATGTAATGCCGGGGGGCATCGTCCGTTGAAAGCCCACCGGCGTGGTGACGAACATGCCGACGAAATGCGCGACGCCGCGCAGCGGCCCGTTCATCGGGAAGTCGAGCACATGCGACGACGCCGACGTGATGTCGATGCCGCACGCGAGCACGCTGGAGACGAGCGCCGCAAAAAGCAGCGCGCGCAGGAGATAGAGGCCGCGCAGCGGGACGTGCGTGAAACGCACGACGATGCCGAGCGCGATCGCGGGTGCGGCGATGAGCAGAAGCGCGGCGAAAAGCGCGTGCAGCACGCTCCTCCGATGCAGCACGCCGACGAGCGTCTGCGCGCCGGCGAGTCCGCCGATGACCGCAGGCCAGCCGCACGGCGCGTCAGCATGAGAGCCGCCATCGCGACGCCCGAAGGCGGCCAGATCGACGCGGCGCTCGCCAGATGGAAACCGGCCGAGGCCAGTCAATCGCGACTCAAACGACGATCAGCGTTCTCCCAATTGGCGGACTTTTCTCAAAGTCTCGGCATCGTCCTGAGACAGAACACAGCATGAATGCAACATTTAGTATTCCTCTGATGGCGGTCTGAAGGGCGCTCCTAGAATCTGCGCGACTCGTCTCCTTTGCCGCCGCGCAGCAACATGCGCGACGCTTTGTCATGCGCGCATTCGTTTCACTGCTGCTGGCTTTCTGCCTGCACGTCCCTTTTTCCGACGCCTTCGCCCAAGGTTCGTCATCGCCCGTAATTGACGCCGCGCCCAAGTCCCGGCCGCGGATCGCGCTGGTTTTGTCCGGCGGCGGCGCGCGCGGTTATTCGCATATCGGCGTGCTGAAAGTGCTGGAACGCATGCGCGTTCCGGTCGATTTCATCGTCGGCGCGAGCATGGCCGCGCCCGGCCTCTTCTCGCCGATCGAAGTCGACGGCCGCGTGCGGATCGACGGCGGTATCGTCGACAACCTGCCTGTCGATGTCGCGCGCGAACTCGGCGCCGATACGTGATCGCGGTGCAAACCGGCACGCCGCTCAGGAAGCGCGAGAACATCAAGTTGCCCGCCGACGTCGCCCAGCAGATGATCGGCATCCTGATCGGCCAGAACGTGACGGCGGCGAAAGACTCGCTCGGCCCGAGGGACATCCTGATCAGCCCGGATCTCGGCGACATCAAGTTCACCGACTTCGCGCGCGCGCACGAGGCGATCGATGACGGCGAAAAGGCCGCGGCCGGCGCGCTGTCGCTATCGGTCGAAGACTACGCGGCGTATCAGGCCGCGCATCGCACCGCATCGCGGCCCACCGCCGCGCGCATCGACACGATCGACATCGTGACGTCGCCGCGCATTCCGACCGACTATGTCCGGCGGGCGCTGGATCTCAACGAAGGCGATGCCTACGACGCGCACGAAATCAACGAACGCCTCGCGCGCCTCGAAACGAGCGGCTACTTCAAGAGCGTCTCGCACGAATTCGTCCACGAAGACGGCGTGAACCGCCCGCGCGTGAACCCGGCGGAAAAGAGCTGGGGATCCAACTTCCTGCTGTTCTCGCTCGGCGGCCTCCGACATCTGGCGGCGTATGGCGTCAATCAGTTCTCCGGGAATTACCTGTTCTACAGCCAGCAGACGTACCAGTTTCGCGTGGCGTCGCCGAAAGGAACGGCGGTGAACGACGTGTATCTCGGCACGATGGCCGAAGCCGGCAACGCAACGTTCGAGCGCAGCGCACTTCGCATGGGCGATCTGAAGAAGAGCCTCAGCGTGTTCGTCGGCGCGACGACCGCTCGGCCCGGCGTATCTCGGCTACGCGATCGCGCCGGGCGGCATTCAAAGCGTCTATCTCCAGTTCGGCGCGAAGTTCTGAGGCCGACGTGGCCCGCGCGCGCATTTCTTACAACAACAACCATGCTGCAGACGCAGGCGTGGCTCGAACCGGCCCGCGCGCAGCGGCCCACGTCCGGACAACTCACGACGGCCATCGCGTTGCCGCTCTATCACGTCTTCGCGCTGACGGCGTGCGGACTGCTGACGATCCAGACCGGCGCATTGGGCGTGCTGATCCCGAATCCGCGCGACATCGGCGGCATGATCCGGACGCTGCGGCGCTATCGCATCACGATGTTCCCGGCGGTGAACACGCTCTACAACGCGATGCTCGATCACCCGGATTTCGCGCAGCTCGATTGCTCGCGGCTCTTCGCGGCTGTCGGCGGCGGTGCGCCGGTGCAGCAGGCCGTGGCGCAGCGCTGGCTCGAAAAGACGGGCGTGCCGATCATCGAAGGCTACGGCCTGACCGAGACGACCGCGTGCGTGACTTGCAACCCGGCGGACTCGACGCAGCGTGGCGGCACGATCGGCTTGCCGCTGCCGTCGACGGAAGTTTCGATCCGCGATGACGCAGGCAACGAAGCCGCGCCCGGCGAACCCGGCGAGTTGTGCATTCGCGGGCCACAGGTCATGGCGGGCTACTGGAATCGTCCGGACGAGACGGCGCACGTCATGACGGCCGACGGCTTCTTCAAGTCGGGCGATATCGCCGTGATGGATGAACACGGCTTCCTGAAGATCGTCGATCGCAAGAAAGACATGATCCTGGTCTCGGGCTTCAACGTCTATCCGAACGAGATCGAGGACGTGGTCGCCGCGCATCCCGGCGTGTTCGAGGCGGCGGCGGTCGGCGTGCCCGACCGTCATTCCGGCGAGTCCGTGAAGATTTTCGTCGTGCGGCGCGACCCGGCCCTCACCGAGGCCGATCTGATCGCGCATTGCAAGGAGCGCCTGACGGGCTACAAGCGGCCCAAGGCAGTCGAGTTCCGCGAGAGTCTGCCCAAGAGCAATATCGGAAAGGTTTTGCGCAGGGAACTGCGCGATGGAACCGCGTGAGCGCGGAAGGAAGAAAGACGTGAAGCAATTCGTTTCGATGAAAGAGGTTGCGGCGGTGGCCATGCTGGCGCTCGCACGCCATGTCCGCGCCGACGACGCGCCGCCGCTAACGCCGCAAACGCAGGAAGCGCGAGCGCGCCGGCCGAATCGCCGTGGAAGGCTTCGATCGGCTTTCGCCGCGCTGAATTTCCGCTTCTGAGCGGTTCCCCGGCGCGCCACTGCGCCGGGCTCTCCCTTCCCTTTTCTTTCCCCGCGCGGGCGCAATGCCCGCGCCGGCCTCAAGTTTTCCGTCCGAAAAGCCGAGATAGGTATCGAAGAGCGGGTCCGCGCAGGCCCGGAGCAATCGAACGGAATAGCCAGAAAACCCCCCTCTGTTCGACCCATCGCTTTACACCGCGATAGCCAACAATTCACCCTATCGAAAGAGGCACGCATTTTCATGGCTACCACGACCGCAAACCAGCAACCCATCGTTCCCGCGAAAGGCGGGAAGCTCAAAAAGATCCTGATCATCGCCGTCGGCGCGATCGTGCTGCTCGGCGCGGGCGCCGGTGGCGCGTACTTCTTCGTCGGGAAGAATCATGGTCCGGCCAAGCCGGCGCCGGAGCCGCCGCCCGTGTTTTTCCCGCTCGAATCGCTGACGGTGAATCTCCAGTCGGACGACGGCGCCATGCACTATCTCCGCGCCGGCCTCACGCTCAAGCTGAAGGACGAAAAGGTCCAGTTGCTCGTCACCGAGCACATGCCGGAAGTCCGCAGCCATGTGCTGCTTCTGCTTTCCGGCAAGCGCCCGGACGATCTCGCGACCGTCGACGGCAAGAAGCAGCTTGCCAACGAACTGCGCGCGTCGGTCGAAACCGCGGCGAGCACGGCGGAGAAACCGGTGCGCGTCGAGGAAGTGCTGTTCACCGAATTCGTCGTTCAGTAACGCCGCATCAGCGAGTAAAGAGTCATGGGCCACGAAGAGTTCATGTCGCAGGAGGAGGTCGATGCCCTCCTCAAGGGCGTCACCGGCGAGATCGATCAGGAAGCTGACGAGAAAAAGCCCGCCGGCGTACGTCCGTACAACATTGCGACGCAGGAACGCATCGTCCGCGGCCGGATGCCCGGCCTCGAAATCATCAACGACCGCTTCGCGCGTCTCATGCGCGTGGGCATCTTCAACTTCATGCGGCGCTCGGCGGAAATTTCCGTCGGTCCGGTGAAGGTGCAGAAATACAGCGAATTCACGCGCAATCTGCCGATCCCGACCAATCTGAACCTGGTCCATGTGAAGCCCTTGCGCGGCACGTCGCTGTTCGTGTTCGACCCGAATCTCGTGTTCTTCGTGGTCGATAACCTTTTCGGCGGGGACGGGCGTTTTCATACGCGCGTCGAAGGCCGCGAGTTCACGCAAACCGAGCAGCGCATCATCGCGAAACTGCTGAATCTCGTGTTCGAGCATTACGCGACGTCGTGGCGCAGCGTGAAGCCGCTGCAGTTCGAATACATGCGCTCGGAAATGCACACGCAGTTCGCCAACGTGGCGACGCCGAACGAAATCGTCATCGTGACGCAGTTCACGATCGAGTTCGGCTCGACGGGCGGCACGCTGCACATCTGCATGCCGTACTCGATGATCGAGCCGATCCGCGACGTGCTTTCCTCGCCGATTCAGGGCGAAGCGCTCGAAGTGGACCGCCGCTGGGTGCGCGTGCTGTCGCAGCAAGTGCAGTCGGCGGAAGTGGAACTGACGGTGGATCTCGCCGAGATCCGCTCGTCGTTCGAGCAGATTCTGAACATGCGCGTAGGCGATGTGCTGCCGATCGACATTCCGGAGCAGGTCGTCGCGAAGGTGGACGGCGTGCCGGTGATGGAATGCGGCTACGGAATGTTTAATGGTCAATACGCGCTGCGCGTGCAAAAGATGATCAGCGCGAGCGATACGATGAAGGAAGGTGGATATGAGTGACCTGATGCAGAACGACGCGCCCGGCGCGCCGGAAAAAGGTGAAGAGCTGATGCTGGACGACTGGGCGAGCGCGCTCGCCGAGCAGAACGGCAACGAAGCGCCGGTGGCCGCGAGCGCGGGCGTGTTCCAGCCGCTGTCGAAGGCGGCGGCGCCGTCGACGCGCAACGACATCGACATGATTCTCGACATCCCCGTGCAGATGACGGTGGAACTCGGGCGCACGAAGATCGCGATCCGCAACCTGCTGCAACTCGCGCAAGGCTCGGTCGTGGAACTGGACGGCCTCGCCGGCGAACCGATGGACGTGCTCGTGAACGGCTGCCTCATCGCGCAGGGCGAAGTGGTCGTCGTCAACGACAAGTTCGGCATTCGCCTGACCGACATCATCACGCCGTCCGAACGCATCCGGAAGTTGAATCGATGAAACGCCTGGCCGTTGCGCTGCTCTTCGCCGCGCCTCTTTTCGCCCATGCCGCCGACATGAACGCGGTGAACCACGCCGCGCAGATCGCCTCGGGCGTCGGCGCGGGCACCGCGGTGCCATCGCTCGGTTTCGGCGCGGTGTTGCAGACGCTGCTCGGACTCGTGATCGTGATCGGCTTCGTGTTCGGCTGCGCATGGCTCGCGCGCAAGTTCGGCTATCAGGGCGGCAAGCGCAGCGGTCTCGTGAAGGTCGTGGGCGGCGCATCGCTCGGCAACAAGGAACGCGTCGCGGTCGTCGAAGTGGGCGATACGTGGCTCGTGCTCGGCGCCGGTCCTGGCAACGTGCGTCTGTTGCACACGATGCCCGCAGGCTCGGCGGAAGTGGAAGGCGTCGGCGTTCCCGCGCAATCGTCGCCGCCGGCGGGCAACTTCGGGCAGCGCTTTCGCGACGCCCTCGCCGGCGAAGCGAACAAGCGGCTCCAGAAGTTCGTTTCTCCCGGCAAATAAGTCAGTCTTGCCGATGCATCGGGCGCGGTTCGCGAGGACCGCGCCCGATGTGCGTTTACGGCGCACGTTCGCAATAGAACGAGTTGGCGCGGGTTTCCCCCTCTTTTCGCCCCATCGTCCCATGCCGCGATAGCCGAGAATTCACGCTATCGAAAGAGGCAGGATTCCATGGTCATCACGTTCGTCGTTCATCAAGGTCAGCGCATTCTCGATGCCCTCGCAAGCATCGTCGGCGGGAGCAAGTAATGCAGGTGAGTCGTAACATCGTGCGCGGCGTGAAGCTCGCGCTGCCCTTCGCAATCGGCCTCGCGCCGTATCTGGCGTTCGCGCAAAGCACGGCGGGGCTGCCCGCCTTCAACACGAGTCCCGGCCCGAACGGCGGCACGACGTACTCGCTCAGCGTGCAGACGATGCTGCTGCTGACGATGCTCTCGTTCCTGCCCGCGATGGTCCTGATGATGACGAGCTTCACGCGCATCATCATCGTGCTGTCGCTGTTGCGGCAGGCGCTCGGCACCACGAGCACGCCGCCGAACCAGGTGCTCGTCGGCCTCGCGCTGTTTCTGTCGTTCTTCGTGATGTCGCCGGTTCTCGACAAGGCTTACACCGACGCGTACAAGCCCTTCTCCGAAGGCCAGATCGCGATGGATCAGGCGATGACGCGCGGCGTCGCGCCCTTCAAGCAGTTCATGCTGAAGCAGACGCGCGAATCGGATCTCGCGCTGTTTGCGCGCATCTCGCACGCCGCGCCGATGAACGGACCGGAAGACGTGCCGCTTTCGCTGCTCGTGCCGTCGTTCGTCACGAGCGAATTGAAGACGGGTTTCCAGATCGGCTTCACGATCTTCATTCCGTTTCTCATCATCGACATGGTGGTGGCGAGCGTGCTGATGTCGATGGGCATGATGATGGTTTCGCCTTCGACGATCGCGCTGCCGTTCAAGCTGATGCTGTTCGTGCTCGTCGATGGCTGGCAGTTGCTGATCGGCTCGCTCGCGCAGAGCTTCGTTTCCTGATTTCGTGAGACTTTGAAATGACGCCAGAATCCGTCATGACGATGGCGCATCAGGCGATGTACGTCGCCTTGTTGCTCGCCGCGCCCTTGTTGCTGGTCGCGCTCGTCGTCGGTCTCGTGGTGAGCCTGTTCCAGGCGGCCACCCAGATCAACGAATCGACGCTCTCGTTCATTCCGAAGCTGATCGCGGTGGCGGTGACGCTCGTGATCGCCGGTCCGTGGATGCTCTCGACGCTGCTCGACTACATGCGCCACGTTTTCACGATCACGCCTGCGATCACGGGCTGAGTTTCGTTCGATGTTCTCCGTCACCTATGCGCAGCTGAACGGCTGGCTCACGGCGTTTCTGTGGCCGTTCGTGCGAATTCTCGCGCTGATCGCCACCGCGCCCGTGCTGAGCCACATGGCGATTCCGATGCGCGTGAAGATCGCGCTTGCGGCCTTCATCTCGCTGATCGTCGCGCCGACGCTGCCCGCGATGCCGCAGGCGACGGTGTTTTCGGCGGCGGGCGTGTGGATCATCGTGAATCAGTTTCTGATCGGCGCGGCGATCGGCATGGTGATGCAGATCGCGTTCGCGACCGTGGATGCAGCCGGCGAGTTCATCGGGCAGCAGATGGGCCTCGGTTTCGCGACGCTTTACGATCCGCGCGCGGGTGGCAATGCGGTGGTCGTGTCGCGCTATCTGAACACGCTGGCGATGCTCGCGTTTCTCGTCTTCGATGGCCATCTGCAGTTGATGAGCGCGCTCGTGGCGACTTTTCAGAGCGTGCCGATCGAGGCGAATGTGGTGGCGTCGGCCTCGCATGCGCAGGGATGGCGCGTGTTGGTCGGGTATGGCGCGAGCGTGTTTTCGACGGGCTTGCTGCTGGCGTTGCCGATCGTGGCGGCGCTGCTTATCGCCAATCTGGCGCTCGGCGTTTTGAATCGCGCTGCGCCGCAGATCGGGATATTTCAGGTCGGGTTTCCGGTGACGATGCTCGTCGGGCTGCTTTTGTTGCAGCTCATGGTGCCGAATCTGATGCCGTTTTTTCAGCGGGTTTTCGATGTGGGGATTGCGCAGATTGGGCGGGTTGCGGGGGCGCTTTAGTCGCTAAAGAAGCGCCTGCTGCAAGGGCGCCCGATGCTCATGCACTTTGATGATTCGATACTCGTTTTTCAACGCGCCAGCTTCGATCGATTGAATTTGGCGTAGATCGACGACGAGGACGTCGCCTTTTCCAAAGCGTTCGCCGCTATTCACTTTGCTCAGAAATACTTCGTCGTCCAATGCGGCGAAAAAAGGATATTGGCCGTCGTGAACGCGCCATTTGTTTCCGTCCTTGTCTGAGTTGGCTTCCTGTGCATACCCAACGGCAGCGCGTAGCGCTGTGCCGAAGCTGTTTCGTGCTGAACCAGCGCGTTAAAGGGAATGGTTTGTCGGATCGTGCGCGAGCCAAGCCCGATTGGTTCTATGAGGGCACTCTTTAGGCGAGTGCCACCGAGGACGAGAGGACTACCCAAATTGCGTGTGACCGCGGGCTTGAAAAGCTGCCTTCTTTTCCTACTTTCTTTGCAGCAGCAAAGAAAGTAGGTGCCGCCCCGCACAGGGGCAACGTTAATAGACCGACGCGAATACGGGATCCGGCGAAAGCAGAAGGGAGAACGCAGAAAGCAAAAAAAGCCGCCTTCAACCCTGAATGTAATCAAACAACGACATCTTCTGAATCTGCGAAAACGCCATCTGCGCGGCCTGCAGCGAACTCTGCGTCAACTCGTACTGACTGATCGACGAAACGAGGTCGATGCTCGTCAGATTCGCGATGTCACTCGCCGTCTGCGTCTGACTCGTCTGCATTGCGCTCTGCGTCGACTGCACTTGCTGCTCGCGTCCGCCCACCACCGTCTGCGCCGCCAGCACGTTGTTGAACGTGTTGCTCACCTTCGTGCCGATCGTCGTCAGCGTGTTGGTCAGCGCCGCCTGCGCGCCCGGCGATCCCGTCGGCTGCTTGAGCGCGTTCACGAGGCTGTCGAGCGTCGCGAAGATGTCGTTGTTGCCCGACGCCGCCGGCTCCACGGAGAACGTGTCGCCATCGGCGGGCGTGCCGTCGATCGTCACCTTCTGGCCGCCAAGCGCGATGTCCGTGCTGCCCGTGTAGGCCACGTTCGTCGGCAACGATGAATCCGCCGGGTTCGACGTGACCGAGTAGGTCGTCGAGCCATCCGTCGCCGAGACCGAGAACTTGATCGTGTACGTGCTCGCATTGGCCGCGTTGCTCGTATCGTTGACGCTCACGCCGCTGATCGTCCCGGTGCCCGTGTTCGTGCTGGCCGCGCTCGACACCGGATCGCTTTCCGTCGGCAATACGCTGCCGAAGATCGACGCGCCCGTGTCACCCACCGGGATCGTCCGTCCTTCGCTGATCTGCACCGTGCGCTGGCCGTAATCGCCCGAATACTGCGCGCCGACGCCCGACGGGTCGTTCGTGTACGGCTGCGTGCCGCCCTTGAGTCCCGAGAAAATATAGTTGCCGTTGCTGTCCGTGGTGTTCGCGAGGCTGAAGAGCTGATCGCGCAAACCCTGAATCGTGTTCGCGATGGCCGTGCGGTCCGAATCGGTGAGCGAACCGTCGCCCGCATGCACGATCTGCGTCTGCACGCTCGTCAGCGCGCTGCTCACGCTGCTCAGCGTCGCGTCTTCCTGCTGCAGCGCGGACAACGCCGTCGTCTGATTCGTGCCGTACTGCGTGAGCGCGCCGCTTTTCATCGTGAGCTGCACCGCCTGCGCCGCGCCGAGCGGATCGTCCGACGCGGTGAGAAGGCGCTTGCCCGACGAGATCTGCTGATACATCGACGAAAGCGTACTTTGCTGGTCGCTCATCGAAGCGACGTTCAGGTTGAAGTACTGGGAACTGGAAATACGCATCGCGTTTAGCCTCAGTTGAACATGCCGAGCAGCGACTGGAACAGCGTCGCGGCGGTCTGAATCACCTTGCTGTTCGCTTGATAAAGCTGCTGGTACTGAATCAGGTTGGCCGCCTCTTCGTTCAGGTTCACGCCCTGCACCGATTGCTGCGCCGACGTCGCCTGGTTGAGGAGCGAGGTCTGCGCCGTGCTCGTCGCCTTGAGCTGATTCGTCTGGTTGCCGATGTTGTTGATATAGCTCGAGTACGAACTCGTCAGCGTGTCCGTGCCGCCGTTGAGCGACTTCGCCGACACCAGGTTCGACATCGCGAGCGCATTGCTGCCGTCGCTCGTGCCGCCCTTGTTCTGCGCGATCGCGAACGCGTCGCCGTCCTTCGGCGTGCCGCTGATGGTCGCCGAAACGCCCATCGCCGAGACCGTGAGACCGTTGTTCGCGTCGTACGGAATCGTCGTGCCCGCGGTGTACGTCGTCGTGCCGACGGTGACATCGACATCCGATGTAAAGCCGTTCGCCGACGCGCTGTACGTCAGGTTGATGCCCGACGTCATCGTGTTGCTCGTCACCGTTGCCGACGAAATCGATGCCGTGCCGGTGTTCGTGGTCGCCGCCGACGTCACCGCGGGCGACGCCGCCGCGATCGCCGCGCCGTTGCTCGTCGTGAGCTTGAAGTTGTCGAGCGCGCCGCGCGTCGGCTGGATCGTGAACGAGTCGCCCTTCTGCACGCCGCTGAGCGTCGACACGTCGATGTTCAGGCCGTTGATCGTCTTGTTCGTCTCCGTCGCCGGATCGATCGTGCCGAGTGTATTGCCGCTTGCCGGGTCCGTCACCGTGTACTTGCTGCCGTCGTACGTGACCGTGAAGTCGTTCGTCGGCGGCTGTGCGCCATCGGCGATCGTCGCCGTCGGCACGCCGGTGCCCTTGTTGCGCGCGTTCGAGATGACGGTCGGATCGCTCGTCGAAAACAGCTTGCCGCCGGCCTGGCCGTTGAGGTCGAGACCGAGCGCGTTCTGATCGTTCAACTGATTGGCGAAGCTCGTCGCGATCGCGCCGAGTTGCGCCTGCGCCGGATCGAGCGTCTGCGTGCGGAAGTCGATGAGACCGCCGACCGTGCCGCCTGTCAGCGCCGAGTTGTCGAGATACTGCATGTTCGCGGCCGTCTGCGTCGCGCCGTTGCTGCTCTGGTAGGCGATCGTGAGCTCGCTCGGATCGGACGGCGACGGCACGGCTTGCAGCCCGTACTGCGTACCTCCGACGACGAGCGGCTGCCCGTTGCCGATGAACACGTTGTAGTTGCCGTCGGACTGCACGACCTGCACGCCGATCATCGACGACAGGTTCGTGACGAGCTGATCGCGCTGATCGAGCAACTGGTTCGGCTGCTGGCCGCCCGCGCTGGCGATGTTGATCTGCTTGTTGAGATCGGCGATCTGTTGCGAGTAGCTGTTGATCTGCGAGACCGCGCTCGTCAGTTGCGTGTTGACGCTCTGACGCAGTTGGTCGTATTGCTGGCCTGCCGTGTTGATCTGATCGGCGAGCGTTTGCGCGCTGCTCATCAGCGACTGGCGCGCGGAGGAACTGTTCGCCGAATTCGCCACCGACTGCAGGCCGGAGAAGTAATTCGAGATGCCTTTCGAGATGCCGGAAGTCGGATCGCCGACGAGGTTGTTCAGCTGCGAGATCAGCGAGTAATACGTGCTGGCGGCGCTGCTGGACGCTTGCGTGTTGTTGACTTGCGTCGTCAGGTACTGGCTGTACTGGCGCGTGACGGTGACGGCCTGAACGCCGCTGCCGAGATAGCCCGAGCCCGTGAACTGACCGGGCGACTCCTGGTACTGGACTTTCTCGAGCGTATAGCCCGGCGTCGCGGCGTTGCTGATGTTCTGTCCCGTCGTCGTGAGGCCCCATTGGGCCGCGTTCAAACCGGAAAGACCAATGCTGAAGATGTTATTGGACATGCGTGAATCCTGGTGAAGCGGCGTTGGATCGAGCGCTGCCGCATGGCTGATTTGTATATCGGCCGATTGCCGGGGAAGTTGAGCGTTTGCGGGTTGGGTTTTGGCTTTTACCGAAGCCCGGGCGGTTTTTGCGATGGGGCCATTATCGGAGAGGTGGCGCAATGGCTATTGCGCGAAGAGCATGCCTTTTTGGGGCTAATTCTTCGATTTTGTTTCGTTGGCCTTGGTTTTTCGCTTTTGCTTTTGCTTTTGCTTTTGCTTCCGGTTTCGCCGGATCCCGTGTTCGTGTCGGTCTATTAGCGTTGCCCCTGTGCGGGGCGGCACTCACTTTCTTTGCTGCTGCAAAGAAAGTAAGCAAAGAAAGCAGCTTTTCAGGCCCGCGGTCACACGCAATTTGGGTAGTTCTCTCGTCGCAGATGGCACTCGCCTAAAGAGTGCCCTCATCACAATAACGGGGCTTGGCTCGCGCACGGTCCGCCGCCCGAAAACGTTGAGCGCGCTGGTTCAGCACGAAAGAGCTTCGGCACAGCGCTACGCGCTGCCGCCGGGTATGCGAGGGAAACCAACGTGCGGCGGTTGCAGTGAGATGGAGGCGTTAGTGAAGAAGCGCATGCTTCCCCGATTGGCCGGTCGGCCGCGAAGCGGGCCGGAGCCATTTCGTGCTGAACCGGTTTGTTGTGTGGCGAGTGATGGCGGACCGTGCGCGAGCCAAGCCCGATGGGGCCTATGAGGGCACTCGTTAGGCAGCCCACGATGGACGAGAGGACTACCCAAATTGCGTGTGACCGCGGGCGTATCGGAAGCTGCTTTCTTTGGTTACTTTCTTTGCAGCAGCAAAGAAAGTGACTGCCGCCCCGCACAGGGGCAGTGCTAATAGACCGACACGAAAACGGGATCCGGCGAAAACGAAAGCAAAAGCAAAAGCAAAACCCCTACTTCGCCAAAGACCGTCGCTTCATCTCAAGCTGAGTGATCAGCCGCTGAAGAGTATTCTCCGCCGACCCCGGCATCGAAACAAACTTGAACCCGATGGTATATCGCCGATCCCCTTTCGCCGTCGTCGATTCCCGATGCGAAACCAGCATCATATCCACCGTCACACGTCCATTCGCGCTGAAATGCAGCTCGGCATCCTGAAACACGATGCCCATCTCCAGATCCGCGATGCGATCATCCGTCGTGCGCAGCGCCACGCCGCCCAGCGACAGATCATGCACCTCGAAGCGGAATCGCTCGCCATCCGGCAACGAACCCGTGCAGATGTAAGGATCGAGAACCGGCGTATCGACACGGAAATACTCGCGCCGCTGCATGTAGTACAGCACCGTCGGAAAATCGACTTCGAACGCCGGACGCCCGTCGAACATCGTTTCGCGCGCACCCGGCGTCGTGAACTCGACGCGCACGCCATCCGGCGCCGCACTGAAAATCAGCTTCTGCGACGCAAGCACGCCGCGATTCTGCTCGTCGAGACCGCCCCAGTCGAACGTGAAGCGATGCGCGGTCACATCGACGTCGAGCACGCGCGTGACGATCTGACCGTCGCCGTATTGCGCCGTCAGAAAGTCCCCGCGATTGGCGAGATTGCGCAGCGCCACGCCGATTTCCAGCGGATTACGCCTGCCGAAATCCACGATCGGCGCGATATCCTCGTCGGCAACGTCATGCTTTTGATTGGTGTTCATGGTGCTAGCCTGTTCATTGTGCTCGCGCGCTGCCCGACCCCCGAACATCGCGCGACGATCCGAACCGAATAGGTCCGGCACTTCGATTATTCAGGTTAGCGGCATACCTCTTCAAAAGTTTAGGGTCGCCCGCCGAAAAATGTATGTGGTGCGCCGTCCCTACGGACGTAAAACGTTTGCTTCCCCGAAGCAATAAAGCGGCCGCATACATCGGCTGAATGCGCGGCGTGGCCCGCGCTTCAATATCGAACTACGCGGTCGAACGGGCGTCAGACGATCTGACGCATGATCGAGATGAGCTTCTTCGCGTACTGCGGATCGGTCGCGTAGCCCGCCTTCTGCATGCCGTGCGCGAAGCCCGCGACGTCGCGCGAAGCCTGAATCACCGGCGCATAACGCGGATTGTTCTTGATGACGCTCGCGTAATCGGTAAGCGCGTCCTCGTACGAATCGTAAGCGCGGAATTTCTCGACGACCTTCTGCGGACGGCCGTTGATGTATTCCGTCGTCACCGAGCTGACAGTCTTGCCGTTCCAGTCTTTCGTCGCCTTGACGCCGAAGATGTTGTGGCTCGTCGCGCCGTTCGGATGCTTGATCTCGCGCTTGCCCCAGCCCGATTCGAGCGCCGCCTGACCGATGATGAAGCGCGCCGGAATGCCCGTCGCCGCGCTCGCGGCCTGCGCCGGCACGGCGAGCCGGTCGACGAACGCGTTCACCTTGTCAGACCCGTTGCCGCGCGCCGGCGCTTCCACCGAATCCGCCGCCGTGTAGCCCTTGCCGGCGAGCGACGCGTTGTTCCTGTTGCCCTGCGCCGCCGCGTAAGCCTTCGCCATCGCGTTCATCGCGGCGAGATTGCCCGCGTTCGCGTCGAGATCGCCGCCGCCGCCCGACATGCCGCCGAGCGTCTGCATCGCGTTCATCGTGCTCATCGTGTTCATGGCGCCGCCCTTGCCGTCCGCGCCGGTCTGCGCGCCCGAGTTGCGCATGAGCTGCTTGAGCATCATGTCCGCGACGCCGATGCCCTTCGACGACATCTGCTGCGACAATTGCTGATCGAGCATCGACGTGAAGGTCTTCGAATCGTTCGATTCGAACGGGCTGTCCGAAGGCGTCGCGTCGCGCATGCTCTTCAGCATCATCTGCGTGAAGACGGCGTCGAACTGCTTGGCCGCTTCCTTCAGGCCCTGCTGCGGGTTCGCGCCGGCCTGCGCGCGCAATGCGTCGAAGCCCTGCGTGTCGAGCGCGAAACGGTTCGAGAGATTCGAGAATCCGCTGCTCGTATCGGTCGATGCCAGCGCGGTGCCGGCGATGCCGTTCGTGTTCGAGTTCATAGGTTCTTATTCGTTTTAGATGATTTCGAGGTCTGCGCGCAGCGCGCCCGCGGCCTTCATCGACTGAAGGATCGAGATGAGATCGGCCGGCGTCGCGCCGAGCGCATTGAGCGCCTTCACGACATCCGCGAGATTCGCGCCCGCCGACAGCATCTTGAGCGCGCCGCTGTCCTGCTTCAGCTGAATCGACGATTCCTTCGCCGCAACCGTCTGGCCGTTCGAGAACGCGTTCGGCTGGCTCACCGCCGTCTTCGTGTTGATGACGACCGACAGATTCCCGTGCGCGACCGCGCAGTTCTGCAGCGTGACCATCTGATTCATCACGATGGAACCCGTGCGCGCGTTCAGGATCACCTTCGCGGCGGCCTGCGCCGGACGCACGTCGATGTTCTGCAGCTGCGCCATGAACGACACCTGCTCGCTCGGCTCCTGCGGCGCGCGCAACTGGATCGTGCGGCCGTCGAGCGCGAGCGCGGTGCCCATGCCGAACTGATTGTTCACGGCCGCGACGATGCGCTGCGTCGTGTCGAAATCCATTTCGCGCAGTTCCATCTGCATGACGCCGCCCTGCTGCTGCAACGCCGACGGCACCGCGCGTTCGACGATCGCGCCCGCCGAGATGCGGCCGACCGCGAGCTGGTTCACCTGCACCTTGCTGCCGTTCGCGCTCGCGCCCGCGCCGCCGACGACGAGATTGCCCTGCGCCATCGCGTACACCTGGCCATCGGCGCCTTTCAGCGGCGCCATCAGGAGCGTGCCGCCGCGCAGGCTCTTCGCGTTGCCGAGCGACGAAACCGTCACGTCGATCGCCTCGCCGGGACGCGCGAACGGCGGCAGCGTGGCCGTCACCATCACGGCGGCCACGTTCTTCAATTGCATGTTCGACGACGTCGACGGGTTCACCGTGATGCCGAGGTTGCCGAGCATGTTGGTGAGCGATTGCGTCGTGAACGGCGTCTGCATCGTCTGGTCGCCGGTGCCGTCGAGACCGACGACGAGACCGTAGCCGATCAGCGGATTGTCACGCACGCCCTGAAACTGCACGAGATCCTTGAGACGCTCGGCGTGCGCCTGATGCGCCGAACCGATGGCGACGAGCGCGGCTGCGAGCGAGAACGAAACGAAACGGAGAAACGGATTCATGATCAGAACGGCGCGACGTTGAGGAAGAAGCGCTGGAGCCAGCCCATGTTCTGCGCTTCGTCGATGTAACCCTTCGCCGAGTATTCGATCTTCGCGTCGGCGACCTGCGTGGAATAGACGGTGTTGCTACCCGAGATGGTCGTCGGGTTGACGACGCCCGAGAAGCGCACGTACTCGTTGCCCTGGTTGATGAGCATCTGCTTTTCGCCGCTCACCTGCAGGTTGCCGTTGGGCAAAACGTCCGTGACGGTCACGGTCAGCGTGCCGCTGAACGTGTTGGCCGCGCTCGCGCCGCCCGTCGCGGTGAACTTGTTCGCGCCGGTGGCCGAAAGGTTCGTGTTGTTGAAGAGGCCGCCGAAGAGGCCCGGCGTGGTCGGCACGGCGAACGACGCGTTGCCGCCGCGGTTGGTGTTCGCCGCCGACGACTTCGTCGCGTTGACGTTTTCCGAGATCACGATGGTCAGGATGTCGCCCACGTTGCGCGGACGCTGGTCTTCGAACAGCGGCCGGCCCGCGTAGCCCGCGTTGTAGATCGCGCCGGGCGAACGCGTGCCGACGGGCGGCTGCGGCGGACGCGCGGTCATCGGCTGCTGGATGATCGGCTCTTTCGGCACGAGGCCGCACGCGGCCAGCGATGCGATGAGCGCGCCGATCGACGCGCGCGAAAGAATGTGAGTGAGCGACATCGTGATAACTCTTCTGAAGCGGATTCAGGCATCAGTGTGACGCCATCGCCGCGATTCCCATCCGTCGAATAGAGGGGATTAAACCTGCATTTGCGAAAGCGTCTGCAACATCTGGTCGGACGTGGTCACGGCCTTGCTGTTGATTTCGTATGCGCGCTGGGTCTGGATCATGTTGACCAATTCCTGCACCACGTTGACGTTCGACGCTTCCACATAACCCTGTTGCAGCGAGCCCGCGCCGTTCAGTCCCGGCTGCGACACGTTCGGCGCGCCCGAGCTGCTCGTTTCCGAGAACAGGTTTTCGCCGCGCGCATCGAGGCCGGCCGGGTTGATGAAGGTCGCGAGCGTGACCTGGCCGACCGTCGTGCTGGTCGACGTGTTCGCGGTCGTCACCGACACCGTGCCGTCCGAACCGATGGTGATCCCCGTCGCGTTCTGCGGAATCGTGATCGCCGGATTCAGCTGATACCCGCTCGACGTGACGAGCTGGCCTTGTGAGTTCGTCTGGAACGAGCCGTCGCGGGTGTAGGCGGTCGAGCCGTCGGGCATCGTCACCTGGAAGAAGCCCTGGCCGTTGATCGCGACGTCCTTCGAATTGCCGGTCTGCTGCAGGTTGCCCTGCGTGTAGAGGCGCTCGGTCGCGACCTGTTGCACGCCGGTGCCGAGCTGCACGCCCGATGCGAGTTCGGTCTGCTGCGTCGAATTCGCGCCCGGCTGGCGCGTCGTCTGATACAGCAGATCCTCGAACACCGCGCGCGAGCCCTTGAAGCCGTTCGTGCTCACGTTGGCGAGGTTGTTCGAGATGGTGTCCATCTGCGCTTGCTGCGCATTCATGCCGGTCGCGGCGATGTAGAGAGAGCGATTCATCTTGTTTCGTATCCTGTGTAGCCGGCGTTTGCCGCGTGTTTGCAGCCTGTTTGCCGCTTAAGAGAAGTTGAGCAGCTTGTTGGCCGACTGTTCGTTCTGGTCCGCCGATTCCATCAGCTTCGTCTGCATCTGGAATTGCCGCGCGTTGGTGATCATCGAGACCATCGCGGCGACCGGATTCACGTTGCTGCCTTCGAGCGCGCCGCCGGCCACGACCACGTTCGGATCCGCGTCGGCGGGGTCGCCGCCGGCGGTGCGAAAGAGCCCGTCATCGCCGCGCGTGAGCGTCGCAGGATCGGGATTCACGAGCTTGAGCTGATCGACGACCGCGATCGCCGTCGGCGGGTCGCCGGGAATCAGCGCGGAGATCGTGCCGTCCTTGCCGATGGTGACTTCCGCGCCCGGCGGAATCGACAGCGGACCGCTGTTGCCCAGCACCGGCAGATTGTTCGCCGTGACGAGCTGGCCGTTCTGATCCACATGCAGATTGCCGGCGCGCGTGTAAGCCTCGCTGCCGTCGGCGGCCTGCACGGACAACCAGCCCTGTCCCTGAACGGCGACATCGAGCGGATTGCCCGTCTGCTGGATCGGGCCTGCCGAGTAGTCCGCGTTCGGCGTCGACGAAAGCACGAAAGTGCGCGTCGTGCCATCGGCGGACTGGTCTTCGAACGACATCGGCACCTGGCGGAACGCCGCGAGCTGCGCCTTGAAACCCGTGGTCGACGTGTTCGCGAGGTTGTTCGCCACGACGGCCTGCTGCTCGAGCGCCTGGCTCGCGCCGGTCATCGCGGTGTAGATCAGACGGTCCATGAATCGCTTTCCTTCTTCCTAATGCGTCAAATTAGCGTGCAGACGACGGTTACAGATTGATCAGCGTCTGATCGACGGTCTGCTGCGTCTTGATCGTCTGCGCGTTCGCCTGATAGTTGCGCTGCGCGGTGATCAGATTCACGAGCTCGCTCGTCAGGTCGACGTTGGAGTTCTCCACCGCGCCGCCCTGCAGCGTGCCGTGGTTGGTCGAGCCCGGCACGCCGACTTGCGGTGCGCCCGACGCCGAGGTCTGCGCGTAGACGTTGCCGCCGAGATCCTGCAGGCCGTTCTGGTTGTTGAAGTTGGCGATGGCGATCTGCCCGAGCGCTTTCGTTTGGCCGTTCGAGTAGTTGCCCGTCAGCGTGCCGTCGGTGCTGACCGTGAAGCCCGTCAGCTCGCCCGTGCTGTTGCCGTCCTGCGCGATGTTGGTCACGCCGTCTTTCGCGCCGTACTGCGTGGTGCCGTTGAGGTCGATCGTCAGCGCTTGCTGCGTCGCGCCGCCGTCCCCGCCGTTCGGAATCGAGAACGTGAACTTGCCGGTTGCCGCCGTCGCCGCGCCGCTCGAATCGGTCGTCGAGGTCAGCGTGCCCGACGAATTGAACGCCATCGTGCCGAGCGAAATCGGCGCGCTGACCGGGTCGCCGTAGGTCGCGTAGGCTTGCCACGTATTCGTCGTCGCGCTCTTCTGGAAGTACACGGACACTTTCTGCGTGCCGCCGAGCGAGTCGTATACATCGACGGACGTCGACTGGTTGAAGGTCGTCGAATCGGTCGGATCGAAGGCGCCGGTCGGCGCGGTGTCCTGCGAGTTCAGGTTGAACGCGGCCGTGATGTTCTTGGTCGCGGTCGGCGCGACGTTCGACGTCGGCACGGTCAGCGGCACGGTGCTCGCGCTGTTGACGACGCCGTCCGAGTTCGCGGCGTAACCCATCAGTTGCAGGCCCGCCGAGTTGACGATGCGGCCCTGGTTGTCGAGATGGAACACGCCGTTGCGCGAATACACGATCGAGCCGTTGTTCGACAACTGATAGAAACCGTTGCCGTTGATCGCGACATCGAGCGCCTGGTTGGTCGTCGTGATCGTGCCTTGCGAGAACTGCTGCTGCACTTCGGCGAGCTTCGTGCCGATGCCGATCTGGTTGTTCACGGCCGTGGCCATCGAATTCGCGTACATGTCGGCGAATTGCGCGGAGCCCTGCTTGAAGCCGACCGTGTTCGCGTTGGCGATGTTGTTGCCGATGACGTCGAGATCGCTCGATGCAGCGCCCAGACCGCTCAGTGCTTGTTGGTAACTCATTTGATGTTTCTCCGTAACGAGCCCGCGCCCGTCCTGAAATTGGATTTAGAGGATCGACGCGACGCCCGACAGCGCGACCGTGGAGCCGTTCGACAGCTTGAGGCCCGGCGCACCGCCGGACATCTGCACGACGCTTTGCACTTGCGAAGCCGACAGCGTCGTCGCGGTCGCCTGCTGGCCGTTGATCGTGCCTTGCGCGGTGATCGTGTACGTGCCGTCGGCGAGCGTGGCGCCCTTCGAATCGACCGGCGTCCAGCCCGTCACCGGCACGACGCCCGCGCCTTGCGCGCCGAGGTCGAGCGTGTTGACGATCTGGCCCGACGAGTTCTTCACGACGATCTGCAGGTCGCTCACGTCGTTGGCCAGTTGCACGCCGAAGCTCGACGACTTGCCGCTCGACACCGTCATGTTGTTGCCTGCGGCGAGCACGTTCGAGCCGATGAGCAGCGCCGCCTGCGTCTGCTGGCCGGCGGAAAGCTGAGTCGCGAGCGAGGACAGCGACGTGTTCAGCTGGCCGATGCCCGTCACCGTGTTGATCTGCGCGAGCTGCGAGGTCATCTGCGAGCTGTCGGCGGGATTCGTCGGATCCTGGTTCTTGAGCTGCGTCACGAGCAGCGTCAGGAATGTGTTCTGCAGATCCGACGCCGATTGCGCGCCGGTCGCCGAGGTCGACGACGTCGACGAGCTCGACGATGCGCCGTTCATGGTGTCGAGCAGCGTCTGCGACACCGTGGTGCCGTTGCTGCCGATGGTTGTGCTGGTCGTCACGTTGTGTTCCTTGAGTGTCTCTATCAGGTTCCGATGGTCAGGGTCTTGAGCATCAGTTGCTTGGCGGTGTTGAGCGTCTCGACGTTCGCCTGATAGGAACGCGACGCGGAAATCATGTTGACCATCTCCTGCACCGGATCGACGTTGGGCAGCGTCACATAGCCGTCCGCGTTCGCCGCCGGGTTGCTCGGGTCGTAGCTGGTCTTCATCGGGCTCGGATCGTCGACGACGCCCGTCACCTGCACGCCGCCGACCTGCTGGCCCGACGCGGTCTTCGCGCCGCCGAGCGGATCGACCGCGAACACGACCTGCTTGGCCTTGTACGGCTTGCCGTCGGGGCCGGTCGTGCTGTCCGCGTTCGCGAGGTTGGACGCGGTGACGTTCAGGCGCTGCGCCTGGGCTGACATCGCCGAGCCGGCGACGTTGAAGATGTTCATCAAGGAAGGCATGTGTTTCTCCTACTGCGCTCAACTGTTCGACGTAATCGCCGACAACATCGATTTGATTTGCGACGACAGCACCGTCATGCCCGCCTCGAAGTGCAGCGCGTTGTCCGCGAACTGCACGCGTTCCGAGTCGAGATCGACCGTGTTGCCGTCGAGCGACGGCTGGCTCGGCACGCGATAGGCGAGCTTGCCGTAGTCGTCGCTCGGGCCGCCCGACGCGGACAGCGTCGACGTGCCGCTCATGTGGCCCTTGGCCGTCGTCGCCATGCCGCCGCTCGTGCTGACGCGGACGGGTTGCGCCATCTTCAGCGTCGAGCCGTTCGATGCGCTGCCGCCCTGCTTGAGCGCGCCCGCGAGCGCGCTCGAAAAGTCGACGTCGCGCGCCTTGTAGCCGGGGGTGTCGGCGTTGGCGATATTCGACGACAGCAATTCCTGCCGATACGCGCGCACGTCGAGCGCCTCGCGGCCAAATGCGAATTCCTTGTCGAGTCTGTCAAGCATTGCGGTTTCTCCTGTCGGCAGCGCCGGGGCCTTTTTGCATGACACGCATCTTAGGAGCGGCGCGCAATAACTAATCCGACGAATAACCGGGAAACGGGGCCTCTATTCGACGCTTGCGTTATCCGGCCGATATCTAGAATTCGTCTCGTTGCCGATTGCGGGTCTTTTTCCCGCCGCAAACGGATCAATGCAGTCGCCGCATCGTTTGCGGCCCGATCGGATCAGGTACGGAGAAAGTCGATGAGCAGGTCCGCGAAACGTGCATCGAACCCTACGGCTCGCGCCGCAGCGACGTTCGCGCGCCGCACGCTGCGCGGTCTGGCCGGCGTGTCTCTATGGATGGGCGTGGCTGCGCTCGCACAGGCGCAGCAGGCCGACGGCCCGATCGTCATTCCGGGCAACGCCGAAACCAATCCGGCCGCCGCCGCCGACATGGCCCAAAAGCTGACGGCACGCGCCGCGACGCCCGTTGCCGCGGCGCCCGCGCCTGAAACAACGCGTCCGGGCCCGAGCGGCTATCGCGCCGCGACCAAAGCCGCCGACGCCGCGATGCGCAACGCCGCGCTCGAACTCGACGCCCGCGCCGACGCCGCCGACGATTCGATGAACAGCGCGATGAACGACGCGAGCGGCATGATCGTGATTCCCGGACCGGGCGAAGCGAAGCCTGCGCGCGCGGTTGCGGTTGCGGCGCCTGCGCTTCAGAAAGCGCCGGCCGCATCCGCTTCGCGCGAGGTGATGCCCGTCGTCGTGACGCGCGACGATGGCGTCGTCCGCGGCGCGAGCGTCAAGCCCGTCGCGGCCAGCCCCGCGACGCCCGTCGCCGCCACCGCTTCGCCGATGAAGCGCGTGAGCTTCAATCCGTCGGCGGCAGCAGCAACGCCGGCCGCAGCGGCAGCCGCCACCATGCAAGACGGCGAATCGATCCGCCTCACCGCGCTCAACTTTCTTCAGCAGCAGGCCGCCGGCTTGCCGGGCAAGGTCGACATCACCGTGACGCCGGTCTTTCCGCGCGGTCTCGCGGCGTGCTCGGCGCTCGATCCGTTCATGCCGACGGGCGCGCGCCTCTGGGGTCGACTGACGGTCGGCGTGCGCTGCGTCGGCGAGCGTCCGTGGACGCTTTACGTGCAGGCGCGCGTATCGATCAACGCCACTTACTACACCGCCGCGCGCGCAATCGCGCCGGGCGAAGTGCTGAACAACGCCGATCTCGTCGCCCGCGACGGCGATCTCACCGTGATGCCGCAGGCCATCGTCACCGATCCGGCTCAGGCCGTCGGCGCAGTCGCACTGTCGCGCGTGCCGGCCGGCCTGCCGCTGCGCACCGACATGCTGCGCGCGTCGACGTCGGTGTCGATCGGCCAGACCGTGCACGTCGTCGCCGGCGGCTCCGGATTCTCGATTTCCGCCGACGGCACCGTGATGAACAACGCGGCGCCCGGCCAGCAAGTACGCGTCAAAACCGCCGGTGGCCAGATCATCACCGGCATCGTGAAGGACAGTCAGACGGTGGAAGTGGCCCTGTAAAACGGGATGTGTTCGGTCCCCCACACTTGTTTCATTTTGTTGCAAATGCGCTCGATGCCCGCCAAATAAGGCTCAGAGCGCGATAGGCAGAGCGAACGGCAGTTGGCAGTCCGGCGTCAGGGTAAAGTTTTCAAGACCCGTCGCCGTTAAAGGACTCAACACGTTCGGGAATGGAAATCGTGAAGATCGAATCGAATAGCAACACCAATCTGGCTGGCCTTCAAGACAATCTGCCGCGCGCGTCGCAAAACGACGCGAAAGGTGCCGCGGGCACCGTGCAGCAATCGCAAGCGGGCGCGAGCCCGGCGAAGAATTCGACGGTGAGTCTGTCGTCGGTTTCGAGCGACTTGCGCGCATCGAGCGGCTCGGACATCGACACGGCGAAAGTCGAGTCGATCAAGGCCGCAATCCGCGACGGCAGCCTGAAGATGGACACCAGCAAGATCGCCGACGGCATTTTGAGCACCGCTCGCGACCTGCTGCAAACGAGAACCCCGCCGACCGGCGGCTGAACGCTTCCGTAGCGCCTTGCGCGTGACGGCGAGCGTTGGCGACACCGGGCGGCTTTTCAAACCGCTTTTCGAGCGATGCAATGAGAGACGCCCTGCTTGCCACTGTCACCGAAGAAGTCGCCGCTGTTCTGGCCTTCGAATCCCTCCTCGAGGTCGAGGAAAAAGCGCTGATCGCCGCGCAGCCGCTTCCGGCGCTGCCGACGATCATCGAGAACAAGACCGCGCTCACCGAACGCATCTCCGCTCTCGAAAAGGCGCGCGACGAACAATTGAACGCGCTCGGTTTTCCCGGCGGCTTCGTCGGCATGGAAGCGGCCGCTGCGGGCGACAGCAAGATCGCCGAGCAATGGGCGCTGCTCACCGCCGCGGCCCGCCGCGCGAAACAGGGCAACAACAACAACGGCGTGCTGATCCGCACCCGCATGGAATACAACCGCAAGGCGCTCGCCGCGTTGCAGGTCGCTCCGTCGAAGGGCGGCTTCTACGGTCCGGACGGCCGCGTGCCCGGCGCCTGATCGCCTGTCATTGCCGTTTCTCGCCTCTCGAACGGCGCGCGCTTCTCGCGAGGCGCGCGCCGCTTTTGTTTCCCGCGCTTTCATCGGCCGAATAACCCCCTTTTCCCCGGCTTTATCCGCCGATGGCTGCTCGACGCCTTCCGCAATAATCGCTTTCATCAAAAAGCGGCTTCGTGCCGCTCGCATGTGAAACCGATGGAAGCGATGGAGTAAGGCCCGGTGGCAGAAGAAAGCGATCTCGAAAAAACCGAATCAGCGACTCCCAAGCGCCTGGAAAAGGCGCGGGAGGACGGTCAGGTTGCGCGTTCGCGCGAGCTCGCGTCGTTCGCGCTGCTGGCGGCGGGTTTTTTCGGCGTGTGGGCGTTGTCGGGGCCGATCAACCAGCATTTGCAGACGATTCTTCGCGGCGCGTTCACGTTCGATCACGCGACGGTGCTGGACACGCACCAGATGATGATCGGCGCGGCGAACGCGGGCCGGGAAGGTCTCTTCGCCGTTTTGCCCGTGCTGCTGCTGACCGGATTCGCCGCGCTCGTCGCGCCGATGGCTCTCGGCGGCTGGCTCATCACGACGAAACCGCTCGCGCCGAACTTCGGGCGTCTGAATCCGATCAGCGGTCTCGGCAAGATTTTCTCGATGCAAGGCCCGGTGCAGCTCGGCATGTCGCTCTTGAAGACGGCGGTGGTCGGCGGCATGGCGGGCTGGGCGATGTGGAGCCGCAAGGCCGAAGTGCTCGGCCTTTTGACGAAGCCGCTCGATCTCGCGCTCGCCGACGCGATGCACATGATCTTCGTGTGCTGCGCGATGGCGATCGGCGGACTGTTTCTCGTCGCGGCCGTCGACGTGCCGTATCAGCTTTACTCGCACGCGAAGAAGCTGCGCATGAGCAAGGAAGAAGTGAAGCGCGAGCACAAGGAAAACGAAGGCGATCCGCACATCAAGGGCAAGATCCGCCAGCAGCAGCGCGCGGCCGCGCGTCGCCGGATGATGCAGGCGATTCCGACCGCCGATGTCATCGTCACGAACCCGACGCACTTCGCCGTCGCGCTGAAGTACGCCGACGGCGAGATGCGCGCGCCGAAGGTGGTCGCGAAGGGCGTGAATCTGGTCGCGGCGCGCATCCGCGAACTGGGCCGCGAGCACAACGTGCCGCTGCTCGAAGCGCCGCCGCTCGCGCGTGCGCTGTATCACAACGTCGAGATCAACCGCGAGATTCCGGGCGCGTTGTACGGCGCGGTCGCGCAAGTGCTGGCGTGGGTCTACCAGCTCAAGCGCTACAAGGAAGATGGCGGCATCAAGCCGGACGAACCGTCCGATCTCGAGGTGCCGAAGGACCTGGACAAAGGCGGCGTTTCCGACGCCGACGCCGATCAGGAAGCTGCCGAAGCCCTGGCTGGCGACAACACTGACAATGGAGCCGCAGCATGAACGCGCGCGCTGGATTTTTCGCCAAACGGCCCGACGCGCTGGGCGCGCAGAACCTTCGCGCCTTAGCCGGCCCGATCCTGATCTGCATGATCTTGGGCATGATGATTCTGCCCTTGCCGGCGTTCCTGCTGGATCTGTTGTTCACCTTCAACATCGCGCTGTCGGTGATGGTGCTGCTCGTCAGCATGTACACGCAAAAGCCGCTCGATTTCGCGGCGTTCCCGAGCGTGCTGCTGTTCTCGACGCTGCTGCGCCTGTCGCTGAACGTCGCGTCGACGCGTATCGTGCTGCTCGAGGGTCACACCGGCCCGGACGCGGCCGGTCAGGTGATCGAATCGTTCGGGCACTTTCTCGTCGGCGGGAATTTCGCGGTCGGTATCGTCGTGTTCGTGATTCTGATGATCATCAACTTCATGGTGATCACGAAGGGCGCGGGACGTATCGCCGAAGTCGGCGCGCGCTTCACGCTCGATGCGATGCCCGGCAAGCAGATGGCCATCGACGCCGATCTGAACGCCGGTCTCATCAACGAGGAAACGGCGAAGAAGCGCCGTCAGGCGGTCGCGCAGGAAGCCGAGTTCTACGGTTCGATGGACGGTGCGTCGAAGTTCGTGCGCGGCGACGCGATCGCGGGCTTGCTCATCATGGTCATCAACGTGGTGGGCGGGCTGATCGTCGGCATGCTCCAGCACGACATGGACTTCGGGCACGCGGCGACCAACTACACGCTGCTCACGATCGGCGACGGCCTCGTCGCGCAGATTCCGTCGCTCATCATCTCGACGGCGGCGGGCGTGATCGTGTCGCGCGTCGCGACCGAGGAAGACATCGGCACGCAGCTGACCGGCCAGTTGTTCCAGAACCCGCGCGTCTTGATGATTACAGGCGTGATCATCGGCGTGATGGGCCTGATTCCGGGCATGCCGCACTTCGCGTTCATGCTGCTCGGCGGCGGCCTCATCTACGCCGCGCGCACGATGAACAAGCGCGCCGAAGCGAAGAAGAAAAGCGCCGTCACCGATGTCACGCCGCTCCAGGCGAGCGCGGCTGCGGCTTCCGCCGAAAATGCCGAGGCCAGTTGGGAGGACGTGTCGCTCATCGATCCGCTCGGGCTCGAGGTGGGTTATCGCCTGATTCCGCTCGTCGATCGCAACAGCGACGGCGAATTGCTCAAGCGGATCAAGGGCATCCGCAAGAAATTCGCGCAGGAAATCGGCTTTTTGCCGCCGGTCATCCATATTCGCGACAATCTCGAACTGCGGCCGAACGGTTATCGCATTGCGCTGAAGGGCGTGGAAGTGGGCGTCGGCGAAGCGTTTCCGGGTCAGTGGCTCGCGATCAATCCGGGACAGGTCTCGGCCGCGCTGCCGGGCGCGCAGACGCAGGATCCGGCGTTCGGTCTGCCGGCGGTGTGGATCGATACGAATCTGCGCGAACAGGCTCAGGTCTACGGCTACACGGTCGTCGATGCGAGCACGGTGGTCGCGACGCATTTGAATCACCTCGTCGTGACGCATGCTGCCGAATTGCTCGGCCGTCAGGAAGTGCAGGCGCTGCTGGAGCGCATCGGCAAGGACACGCCTTCGCTGACGGAAGATCTCGTGCCGAAGGTCATTTCGCTTACGACGCTGCAGAAGGTGTTGCAGAACCTGCTGGACGAAAGCGTGCCGATCCGCGACATGCGTACGATTCTCGACGCGTTGCAGGAACACGCGCCGCGTGTTTCGGATGCACACGATCTCACGGCGGCGGTACGTCTCGCGCTGGGCCGCGCGATCACGCAGCAGTGGTATCCGGGCAACGACGATCTGCAGGTGATGGGCCTCGATCCGACGCTGGAGCGCGTGCTGTCGCAGGCATTGTCGACGGGTCCGAATCCGGGACTGGAACCGGGACTCGCGCAGACGCTGATGAACTCGACGCAAAACGCGATCATGCGTCAGCAGAACCTGGGCTTGCCGCCGGTGCTGCTCGTGCAGCATTCGCTGCGCGCGATGCTGGCGCGGTTCCTGCGCCGGAGCTTGCCGCAGTTGAAGGTGATCTCGTATGCCGAAGTGCCGGATACGAGGAATGTGAAGGTGGTGAATTTGATTGGGGCGTGATGTTCCGCTTCAATGAAGGACCGAACCGATCAGACTTCGAAGGTTTCGCGCATCGAAGACGACGGTCTTCCAGGTGTAGTAGTTGGCGCGTTCGAACTGTGCCTTGCCGACGGCCAACTGACTCTCGGCGATCGCCAGTATGTGCCCTGACTTCTTTGCCTCGCGATACTGCATGTGAATCAATTCCCCTTCCAGGAGTCGCGTGTCGCTCATGGCTGCAATGACGATCGACGGCGTCGGCGTCTCGATCACGTGGTCCGCGATGAATTTCCCTGAGATGGGCAGTTCGACCTCGGCATAGTGCTTCAAGTCGAATTCTTGGGCTATGTCGGCAATCGTGCGTGACAAGCGTCCCTTGAAATCACTTCCCGATCGGCGTTCGACGCGCGACGTCGCCACACCGTAAAGCTGCTGCGCCGCCTCGGCCACGCGAAACACGTAGGGGACCACCAGCCGCTCGTCCATTGTCGTGGCGCGAATGACTTCGTCGTTGCAAAGACGCGCCGGACTGTACTGCAAAAGGCTCTGCGACCACTGCTCGACGGCGCCGGACTCGACGTCCCCGCCGATCATGCTTGCGCAAAGGCAAGCCTCACCGTTCTCGTCGATCGAAAACGCGCCATCGCGAACGCGCACTCGAACCACCACGCGATCTCCGGTGCCCGGATACTCGAGCGGAGTGACGATGCGAAACACCTGACGCGGATCTTCGTGAACTTCGAAGAGCGCGCATACCGTTCGCTTCAGGAATTCGGCTAACACAATAAATCGCCTTGACCGTTTTGCTCGTTAGAGATCGTGATGCCTGTCGCTCGGCAAAATAGGACGATGAGCGCCGAGCGATCATCTGTGACGCGCGGATCGAAAATTCGAGATGACTTGAGGTTAAGCTCCGGCGCGCCCGGCAGCAAGCGATTCCGATAATCGATGGTCGTTTCGGAGGGCATCTTGCAATGCACGCCTCTATGGCTCGGATGATAGTGAAACTCCAACAGCGGATACAAATCGCCTTGAGGCAAAGTCCAGAGCAGGTGTCCGTAGAACGATCGATCCATTAGCTCTTCGCCATCGCGCCACATGAACAGCACGCAGTGCGCATCCGAAACGGGAATCAGATCGGTGGCCTGGACACGCGGACGCGCCATTCTGCTGAATGGCTTCGGCCACTTGCTCTTGTTCATCTGCCTGAACTTGGGCGACGCAGTCAGCGTCTTGAACGCCTGCTTGTGGGCAAGCAATTGATCGGATTCCAATGCTGCTCTCTCGGTCTGCAATCGGCAAAATCTGTCTTGGATTCCGCTGATGCTAACCGCGTCCGCACCGCAAATTATCTCGTACAACGAATGTTTCAGTCATCGATAAAGCGGCTTGTCCGCAGGCAACCCCTAGCGCTCAACACTCCACGATATTCACCGCCAATCCGCCGCGCGAAGTCTCTTTATATTTGGTCTTCATATCCGCGCCCGTCTCCCTCATGGTCTTGATTACCGAATCGAGCGAAACGTAGTGCGATCCGTCCCCGCGCATCGCCATGCGCGCCGCGTTGACCGCCTTGACCGAACCCATCGCGTTACGCTCGATGCACGGAATCTGCACCATTCCGCCGACCGGATCGCACGTCAGCCCGAGGTTATGCTCCATGCCGATTTCCGCCGCATTCTCGACTTGCGCCGGCGTGCCGCCGAGCACCGCGGCCAGCGCGCCCGCCGCCATCGAACACGCGACGCCGACTTCGCCCTGACATCCGACTTCCGCGCCGGAAATCGACGCATTCATCTTGTACAGAATGCCGATGGCCGCAGCCGTCAGCAAAAAATCGATCACGCCTTGCGTATTCGATCCCGGCACGAAGCGATCGTAGTAATGCAACACCGCCGGAATGATGCCCGCCGCGCCGTTGGTCGGCGCCGTCACGACGCGTCCGCCGATCGCGTTCTCCTCGTTCACGGCAATCGCGTAGAGATTGATCCAGTCGATCATCGACAACGGATCGCGCAACGCCTGCTCGGGCTTTTCAGCCAGCGCGCGATAAAGCTGCGGCGCGCGCCGCTTCACCTGAAACGGCCCCGGCAGATGCCCTTCCGCTTCCGGATTGCCGATGCCGCACCCGCGCGCGACGCAATCCTGCATCACGTCCCAGATGCGCAGCAGCCCGCTGCGAATCTCGTCTTCCGAACGCCACACGCGCTCGTTTTCCCACATCAGTTGCGCGATCGATTTGCCCGAGTCCGCGCACATCTTCATCAGCTCGTCGCCGGTCTGGAACGGATACGGCAACTGCTCGTGCGCCGTCAGCACCGCCGTATTCGCCGCGCCCGCCGTCACGACGAATCCGCCGCCAACAGACAGATACGTCGCCTCGCGCAGCAACGCGCCGTTCGCATCGAACGCGTAGAGCTTCATGCCGTTCGGATGCTCCGGCAGCGCCTGCCGGTAGAACGCGATGTTCTCCTTGATCGTGAACGGAATCTGGCGCGCGCCGAGCAGCGCGAGCGTTTTCGATGTTCGCACTTGCTCCAGGCGCGGCACGATGCTCGAAGCATCGACGGTATCGGGCGCGTCGCCCATCAGGCCGAGCATCACGCCGCGATCGGTGCCGTGGCCCTTGCCCGTCGCGCCGAGGGAGCCGTACAGCTCGCATTTCACCGATGCCGTCGACTCCAGCAGTTCGTCGCGCTCGAGCCCCTGCGCGAACATCAACGCGGCGCGCATCGGTCCGACGGTGTGCGAGCTCGAAGGTCCGATGCCGATCTTGAAGAGGTCGAATACGCTGACTGCCATGACATCACCTGACTGAAAGAATTAACGCGCCGGCAGCGGCAGACACACCGCGAGCCACGCGGGCGGCGCGGGCGCGAGCCGCAGCGCCACCGGCGCGTAGCGGCCGTCGAGACGCGCCGCGAGATGAAAGAGTTCCGCCGCGTTCCTCGGATCCCACTGACCCGAGTAACCCGGCAATCCTGCTTCGCGCCGCTTGGCGTCGAAAGGCACGGACGACTTCACGAATTCGTCGTGCGTCTTCGTGCCGAGCGCATACGGCGTGAGCCAGTTGAGCGCCACGGCCAGTGTCGCACCCGACTGCGCGCGCTCCGGCAGCCAGTTGCGGTTGTGCCTGCGCGCGGCGAGCGCCGCCGTCACGAGCGGCTGAAGATCGTGGGTGACGTAGCGCAGCGCATCGCGTTCGGCGAAATCGACCGTGGATCCGTCCGGCGCGATGTTGTCGCCGATATGTTCGATAAAAAGCCGCTGCGCCGCGTTGATGAGCTTGCGGTCGTCGATGGTGAACGCGCCCATCGCCACCAGCTTCACGCGATGGCTCTGCCAGTTGTTGCGATAGCTGCCGGTCAGCGGGCGCGGCTGCTTGTCCATATCGTCGATATAACCGCTCACCATCTTCGTGATGAACGCGTTCGCCGCGTTGCGCGTCTTGACCGGCAGCGCGCTCGCCGTGAGGTCGTACGCGAGAATCAGCGATTCGAAATTCGTTTCGTCGATCGGATTGAAGCTCGGCTGATACGTGGTCGTCCACGCGAACAGGAAGCGGTCGACGAGACGCAGGTAACGTTCGTCGCCGGTCGCGCGCCACGCGAGCGCGGCGTCGCGCATCAGGCCGAGGTCTTTTTCCGCTTCGACGCTTTCGTCGTAGATGCCTTCGTGCGGCAGCGTGCCTTCCGTATGCAGCTTCGCGCGCGGCTTCGGCTGATCGTTCACGCGCGACTGCACCATTTTCACGAGGGCCTTCACACCGGGATCGGCGTTGGTGCGCTCGCTCGTCTGCATCGCGGGCGCGGCGCAGAAATTCATCGCGGCGTGCGCGGACGATGCGGCAAGCAACATCACCCCGAGCATCGCCAGCGCCGCGCACGCGCGGGTCGTCCCTTTCACCTCTCGCACCTTGAGCGCCATGTGAACTCCCTGTTTTGGCTTTTGGTCCGGGGTGAGATGTTAGCCGTTCTGGAACGCGCCGCAAAACCGCCCGACGAAGCTTTACGCTTTCGGGCGGCGCTCTCTCAGGTTCGTGCGCGTAGCCTTACTCGTCCGCGTATTCCGATACCGGCACGCACGAGCACATCAGATTGCGGTCGCCATAAGCGTTGTCCGCACGGCCGACCGGCGACCAGTACTTGCGCGCGATCAGCGACTTCAGCGGATACGAGGCCGCTTCGCGCGTGTACTTGTGCTCCCACGCATCCGATGCGACGACCGCCGCCGTGTGCGGCGCGTTCTTCAGCACGTTGTCCTCGCGATCGGCGCGGCCTTCTTCGACCGCGCGGATTTCCTCGCGGATCGCGATCATCGCGTCGATGAAGCGGTCGAGTTCCTCCTTCGATTCCGATTCCGTCGGCTCGACCATCAGCGTGCCCGGAACCGGGAAGCTCATCGTCGGCGCGTGGAAGCCGTAGTCGATCAGGCGCTTCGCGACGTCTTCCACCGAGATGCCGCTCGATTCCTTGATCGGACGCACATCGAGAATGCATTCGTGCGCGACCAGTCCGCCCGCGCCGCTGTACAGCACCGGATAGTGCGGCGCGAGACGCTTCGCGACATAGTTCGCCGCGAGAATCGCGCTTTCGGTGGCGGCGGTGAGGCCGCTCGCGCCCATCATCGCGATGTACATCCACGAGATCGGCAGAATCGCGGCCGAGCCGTACGGCGCCGACGACACCG
Organism: Caballeronia sp. ATUFL_F1_KS39; assembly: GCF_023630985.1. Lineage (NCBI taxonomy): Bacteria > Pseudomonadati > Pseudomonadota > Betaproteobacteria > Burkholderiales > Burkholderiaceae > Caballeronia > Caballeronia sp. ATUFL_F1_KS39. Next base: position 117,589 of record NZ_JALQDZ010000025.1, read on the forward strand.
CGCCGATGCCTGCTTCATCGCGCTTGTAGCCAGTGGACGTCTGATTCGGCAGGAACTTCGCCAGATGCGCGCCGACCGCGACCGGACCGACGCCCGGTCCGCCGCCGCCGTGCGGAATGCAGAACGTCTTGTGCAGATTCAAGTGCGATACGTCGCCGCCGAACTGGCCGGGCGCGCAGAGACCGACCATCGCGTTCATGTTCGCGCCGTCGACATACACCTGGCCGCCGTGCGCGTGCACGATGTCGCAGATTTCGCGGACGTTGCGCTCGAACACGCCGTGCGTCGACGGATACGTGATCATGATCGCCGCGAGATTCGCCGAATGCTTTTCGGCCTTCGCCTTCAGATCGTCGATATCGACGTTGCCGTTCGCATCGCACGCGACGACGACGACCTGCATGCCCGCCATCTGCGCCGACGCCGGATTCGTGCCGTGCGCGGACGCCGGAATCAGACACACGTTGCGATGCCCTTCGCCGCGCGACTCGTGATACGCGTGAATGATGAGCAAGCCCGCGTACTCGCCTTGCGAACCGGCGTTCGGCTGCAACGACACCGCCGCGTAACCCGTGCACGCGACGAGCATCTGTTCGAGCTGATCGATCATCGTCCGATAGCCGACCGTCTGCTCGGCGGGCGCGAACGGATGAATCGCCGCGAACTCGGGCCACGTGACCGGCAGCATTTCCGAGGTCGCGTTGAGCTTCATCGTGCAGGAACCGAGCGGGATCATCGTGCGGTCGAGCGCGAGGTCTTTATCCGCGAGACTGCGCAGATAGCGCAGCATTTCGTGCTCGGAGTGGTGGCGATTGAAAACCGGATGCGTCAGATACTCGCTCGTGCGATGCAGTGCCTGCGGCAGCGAATCCGTCACCGATTGATCGAGCGCGTCGATATCGAACGTTTCGGTCTTGCCCGCGACTTCCGCAAAGAGCGCGAAGAGCTTCTGCAAGTCGTCGCGCGTGGTGGTTTCATCGAGCGAAACGCCGACCTGGCTCGCGCTCACATGACGCAGATTGATGTGCGCGGCGTACGCGGCCTGATGCAGCGCGGTCGTGCTCGCGCCGCTTTCGATCGTGACGGTATCGAAGAACGTGTCGTTCGCGATCGTGTAGCCGAGCTTCTTTACGCCCGCCGCAAAGATCGACGCCACGCGATTCACGCGCAGCGCGATCGTCTTGAGACCGCGCGGGCCGTGATAGACCGCGTACATGCTCGCCATGATCGCGAGCAGCGCCTGCGCCGTGCAGACATTCGACGTCGCCTTCTCGCGACGGATGTGCTGCTCGCGCGTCTGGAGCGCGAGACGCAGCGCCGGATTGCCCTGCGCATCGACGGTCACGCCAACGAGACGGCCCGGCATCTGGCGCTTGAATTCATCGCGCACGGCCATGTATGCCGCGTGCGGCCCGCCGAAGCCGACCGGCACGCCGAAACGCTGCGTATTGCCGATCGCGACATCCGCGCCCCATTCGCCCGGCGGCGTGATGAGCGTCAGCGCGAGCAGATCCGCCGCGGCGACGACATGGCCGCCCGCCGCGTGGATCGCTTCGGCGAGCGCGCGATAGTCGCGCACATCGCCGTTCGCGCCCGGATATTGCAGCAGCACGCCGAATGCATTCGCGCTGGCGGCATCGGCGGCGGGACCGACTTTCACGTCGATGCCCGCCGGCTTCGCGCGCGTCTTCACGACTTCGATCGTCTGCGGCAGCACGTCGTCGGCAACGTAGAACACGTTCGACTTCGGCTTGCCGATGCGTTGCAGCAGCGTCATCGCTTCGGCGGCGGCGGTGGATTCGTCGAGCAGCGAGGCGTTGGCCATCGCGAGGCCAGTCAGGTCCATGACCATCTGCTGGAAATTGAGCAGCGCTTCGAGGCGCCCTTGCGAAATTTCCGGCTGATAGGGCGTGTATGCCGTGTACCACGCCGGATTTTCGAGCACGTTGCGCAGGATCACCGCCGGCGTGTGCGTGCCGTAGTAACCCTGGCCGATGTAAGTCCGGAACACCAGATTCTCGTCCGCCAGCTTGCGCAGATACGCGAGCGCTTCCGCCTCGCTTTTCGGCTGCGTGAACGCGCCGAGCGGCAGCGTGTCCTTGCGGCGGATCGATTCAGGAATCACCGCGTCGATGAACGCCGCGCGCGACGCGAAACCGAGCGCGTCGAGCATCGCGCGCTGGTCGGCATCATCGGGGCCGATGTGCCGCTCGGCGAATGCGTCGTGGCATTCGAGCGCGGCGAGTGACAGGGATGTGCGGTTCATCAGGCGATCCGGGTGTTCGAGCTTCATGTGAATTCCTGCGACGCGGCTCGCTCTTGGTCTGCGCGAGCCGCCATCGTCATTGAGATGGGTTATTCGCCGATCGACTTGCCGTAGCCTTCGGCGTCGAGCAGCTTGTCGAGCGTGGCGTCGCCGGCCGGCTTGATCTTGAAGAGCCAGCTTTCGTACGGCGCGCCGTTGACCTGATCGGGCGCCGAGGTCAGCGCGTCGTTCGATGCGACGATCTCGCCCGACACCGGCGCGTAAATATCGGAAGCGGCCTTCACCGATTCGATCACCGCGATCGCGTCGCCCGCCGCAACGGCCTTGCCCGCCGCGGGCAGTTCGACGAACACGATGTCACCGAGCGCTTCCTGCGCGTGATCGGTGATGCCGACGGTCAGCGTGCCATCGGATTCGGTGCGGACCCATTCGTGCGATTCGGTGTATTTCAGATCGGCCGGGATGCTCATTGGATGCTCCTTGCGTGGTTCTTTCGTGAGGTTCTTGATCGGAGGAAACGGGCGCGACGGCTTCAGGAAAGCTCAACCAGAACCTTGCCGTTGCGCACGAACGGAAGTTTTACCACGCGCGCCGGCAGTTGCTTGTCGCGGATGACGACCTGCACCGTGTCGCCGACGGCAACACCCGTGGGCACGCGCGCGAACGCGATCGACTCCTGCATCGACGGCGAAAACGTGCCGCTCGTGATTTCGCCGTCGCCGCGTTCCGTGACGACTTTCTGATGCGCGCGCAGCACGCCGCCCGCCTTGCCGTTTTCCTTGATGAGCACGAGCCCGACGAAGTTCGCCTTCGAGCCGTGCGCTTCGAGCGCGCTGCGGCCGACGAAATCGCGCGGCGTCTTCAGATCGACGGTCCACGCGAGGCCGGCGTCGAGGGGCGAGACGTTCTCGTCCATGTCCTGGCCGTAGAGGTTCATGCCGGCTTCGAGGCGCAGCGTGTCGCGCGCGCCGAGGCCGGCGGGCTTCACGCCTGCGTCGCGCAAAGCGTTCCAGAGCGCTTCCACATGCGTCGCTGGCACGACGATCTCGAAACCGTCCTCGCCGGTGTAGCCGGTGCGCGCGAGCATCAGTTCGCCGAATTGCGTCGACGGGAAAACGACCGCGTTGAACGGCTTGGTGTCCTGCGTCTGCGCGCGCGTGTCCGGCAGCACTTGCCAGGCTTTTTCGCGCGCGTTCGGACCTTGCACGGCGATGATCGCGAGGTCGCGACGCGGCGTGATGGAAAGGTTGAATTCGCCTTCGGCATTCAATTGACCGAACCAGGCGATGTCCTTCTCCGCCGTGCCCGCATTCACGACGACGCGAAAACTCGTTTCGGAGAAGTAGTAGACGATCAGATCGTCGATGACGCCGCCGTCGCCGTCGAGCAGGCAGGAATAGAGCGCTTTTCCGGGCGTCGTCAGCTTGTCGACGTTATTGGCGATCGCGTACTTGAAGAATTCGCGGACGGCCTCGCCTTCGAAATCGACGACGCGCATGTGCGAGACGTCGAACATGCCGGCGTCGGTACGCACCGCGCGGTGCTCGTCGATCTGCGAACCGTAGTTGACGGGCATGTCCCAGCCGCCGAAATCGACCATGCGCGCGTTGAGCGCGAGGTGAGCGGCGTGCAGCGGCGTGTGTTGAAGAGAAGTCATCGGGGCCTCGGTTCGCGATACAAAAAAGGCCACGCAGCGCACTATTCGCCTGCCGGATGCGCCTTTCGTGCTGCGGGAAGCAGCGCGCAAGGCCCATGCCGCGAGCGGTTGCGATGCGTGACCCCTCTGTCCTCGGTACCTGAGAGATTGCGCGAACCGTGCACGGCTGTGCCGCGGTCCATCGCGCGCCCCTTCGGTGGGCAACTGGCTCAATGACGAAGCCGCTGCCGCTCTCCAGAGTGCGAGGAAACTCGTTCCTCGACGCGGTCGGTCCTTTTGCCTGAGAGTTTGCGGGTATGCCCCTTCGGCGGCGCGGTCTTTCTCGTTGCGATGAAAGGCCACGCGCTCTCCCGACGCGTGCGGCAGAATTTACGCGACCGGATTAGGGTTGTCAAACGGATTCGGACTTGCGCGATTGCGCTTTTCCGCAGATTCGAAACCGATGCAAACGCGCGAGCGTGTATCGACAAATCCGTCGTAGTTTGTTTCAGAAGCAGCGCTTTTTCGCAATGAAATCACGCGTACACTGTTCGGATCGCGTGGATTCCTCTTCGACGAACATGGCCACGATCACCATCAACGGCGTTACTTATACAGGCAACCATGTGTCGGTTCGCGGCGGCCGCGTGCTCGTCGACGGCAAGAACGTGAGCGCCGGCGAAGCGACGCGCATCACGCTCGAAGTGCACGGCGACCTTCAGGCGTTTCAGGCGGACAACTGCGATACGGTCGCGGTTCACGGCGCGGTCGGCGTCGTGTCGACCGTATCGGGCAACGTGACTTGCGGCGATGTCGGTGGCGCGGTGTCGACGGTGTCGGGCAACGTGAACTGCGGCGACATCGCCGGCGAAGTGCGGACGACGTGCGGCAGCGTCAGCCGCCGCTAGGCGTCAGCCGCGCGCGAAGGGCACGCGCCGCCCTTCTTGCTCGCTCTGCATCGCGAGTTCGATGATCGTCATCGTGTCGACTGCGTCCTGCGGCGAAACCGGAAACGGCTTGCCATCCAGAATCGCCGCCGCCAACGCACGATAAAACTCGACGTACGCGCCATCTTTCGTGGCGAATTCGTGACGCAGATCGAGATCGCCATCGACCTCGCGCAACGTGCCCGGCGGATTCTTCGCGAACTCCGGGTTGCCCGGGCGCATCCCCGAACGCAACTGATCTTCCTGCGTATCGAGCCCGTTCTTCACGTAACTGCCGCGCGTGCCGTGGATCGCGAAACGCGGCGGCTCCAGCGCCGCGAGCGCGCTCGCGTGCAGGATCACTTCCTTGTCGGCGTAACCGAGCACGAGATGCACGTAGTCCGGCGCGTGCGCGTGGTCGCGATGCGCCTTCACGAACGCCGTCACCGTTTGCGGCGCGCCGAAGAGCGTCAGCGCCTGATCGATCAGATGCGGCCCCAGATCGAACAGCAGGCCGCCGCCGCGCTCCGCTTCCTCGCGCCAGCGCTGCGGCACTTTCGGGCGGAAACGGTCGAAATGCGATTCGTAATGCGTGATGCGCCCGAGCCGTCCGCTTTCGATGAGCGCGCGCACCGTCATGAAATCGCCGTCCCAGCGACGGTTGTGAAACGGCGCGAACACGAGCCCTTTCTGCTGCGCGAGATCGGCGAGCGTGCGGGCGTCGCGCGACGAAAGCGTCACCGGTTTGTCGACGACCACGTGTTTGCCCGCCGACAGCGCCCGATGCGCGAGATCGAAGTGCGTGTCGTTCGGCGTCGCGACGACGACGCACTGGAGTTCGTCGATGGCGAGCAGCGCGTCGAAATCCGCGACGATCCGCGCGTTCGGATAATCGGCCTGCGCGCGCTCGGCCTGCGACGTGGCGATGGCCGTGACTTCGGCGCGGCCGCAGTGCTCGATGACGGGCGCGTGAAACGTCGCGCCGGCGAGGCCGTAGCCCATTACGCCGACTTTGAGTGCTGTGTCCATACGGGCATCGTCCTGTCGTTGAATTGACCGGATATTGTGGCACGAACAGGGGCCGGAACCGCGCCGCCTCTATCGTGTTAACATCGCGCTCTCCTTTCGCGCGCAAGTCACAGCCAGGCGCGCCCAAACTCCAAAGCCAAAACGATGTCCGCTGGTCTGAACGCCGCGCAAAGCGAAGCCGTGCGCTATCTCGATGGTCCCTGTCTCGTGCTCGCCGGCGCGGGCAGCGGCAAGACGCGCGTCATCACGCAGAAAATCGCGCATCTGATCGAAGGGCGCGGCTTCGAGCCGAAGCACATCGCCGCGCTCACCTTCACGAACAAGGCCGCGCTCGAAATGCGGGAGCGCACGGCCAAGCTCCTCGAAGGCAAGACGCTCACGACGCCCGGCAAGGAAGGCCGCAAGATTCCCGTCAATCAGTTGACGATTTGCACGTTCCACTCGCTCGGCGTGCAGATCATGCGGCAGGAAGCGGAACACGTCGGACTCAAGCCGCAGTTCTCGATCATGGATTCCGACGATTGCTTCGGCATGGTTCAGGAACAGCTCGGCACGACGGACAAAGGCTTGATCCGCAAGATCCAGTCGATCATCTCGCTGTGGAAGAACGCGATGGTTTCGCCCGATCAGGCGTCCGTGCTCGCGAGCAACGAGGACGAGCATCAGGCGGCGATCGTCTATCGGAGTTACGCCGCGACGCTGCACGCGTATCAGGCGCTCGATTTCGACGATCTGATCCTGCGTCCCGCGCAGCTTTTCGCGGAGAACGAGCAGGTGCGCGACAAGTGGCAGAACCGCCTGCGCTATCTGCTGATCGACGAATATCAGGACACGAACGCGTGCCAGTATGAACTCGTGAAGCTGCTGGCCGGTCCGCGCGCCGCATTCACGGCCGTCGGCGACGATGACCAGGCGATCTACGGCTGGCGCGGCGCGACCATCGAAAATCTCGCGCAGCTCGGCAAGGATTTCCCGAAGCTGCATGTCATCAAGCTGGAGCAGAACTATCGCTCGACGGTGCGCATTCTGACGGCGGCGAACAACGTCATCGCGAACAATCCGAAGCTGTTCGAGAAGAAGCTCTGGTCCGAGCACGGCATGGGCGACACGATCACCGTCACCGGCTGCAACGACGAAGAGCACGAGGCGGAATCCGTCGTGTTTCGCTTGTCGGCGCACAAGTTCGAGCGGCGCACGCAGTTTCGCGATTACGCGATTCTCTATCGCGGCAACTTTCAGGCGCGCATCTTCGAACAGGTGTTGCGGCGCGAGCGCATTCCTTATGTGCTCTCGGGCGGGCAATCGTTCTTCGACAAGGCCGAGATCAAGGATCTGATCGCGTATCTGCGGCTGATCGCCAATCCCGACGACGATCCCGCTTTCATCCGCGCGATCACCACGCCGCGACGCGGTGTCGGCAACACGACGCTCGAAGCGCTCGGCGCATTCGCGGGCGCGGCGAAGGTGTCGCTGTTCGAGGCGGTGTTCATGGGCGGCATCGAGGCGCGTCTGTCGGCGCGGCAGGTCGAGCCGCTGCGCACGTTCTGCGAATGGATCCGGCGTCTGTCGGACCGCGCCGCGCGCGATCCCGCGACCGAAGTTCTCGACGACATGATGGAAGCCATCCACTACGAGTCGTATCTCTATGACGCGTACGACGAGCGCCAGGCGCAGTCGAAATGGCAGAACGTGCTCGAATTTCTCGAATGGCTGAAGCGCAAGGGCACGAAGCCGGAAGCCGCGCCGGGCGCGGAGCAGACCGGTTTCGACACCGCCGACGGTTTCGCCGATGAAGGCAAGAACCTGCTCGGCCTGATCCAGACCGTCGCGCTGATGTCGATGCTCGAAGGCAAGGAAGAAGACCCGGATGCAGTGCGCCTGTCGACGGTGCATGCGTCGAAGGGGCTGGAGTATCCACACGTCTTTCTGGTGGGCGTCGAGGAAGGCATCATGCCGCATCGCGGCAGTTCGGACGACGACGCGCCCGTCGACGATTCGCGCATCGAGGAAGAGCGCCGGCTGATGTATGTCGCGATCACGCGGGCGCAGCGCAGTCTGCATCTGAACTGGTGCAAGAAGAGAAAGCGCGCGCGGGAGACGGTGGTGTGCGAGCCGTCGCGGTTCATCCCCGAGATGCTGCTCGACGATGCGCCGCCGCCGACGGCCGAAGAAGCGCCTTTGTCGCCGAAAGATCGCATGGCGATGCTCAAGGCGATGTTGCAGAAGACGTGAACGGTTTGCCGTCTTGCTGATGAAAAACCCCGCTCGCGCCGAGCGCTCGCGCGGGGTTTTTTTCGCTTACTTCGCCGCGTTCGCCATGTAATCGACGGCGGCTTTCACATCTGCATCCGATGCGTTCGATCCGCCCTTTGGCGGCATCGCGCCCTTGCCGTGCAGCGCGTAGTTGTAGACGGTGTCCATCGGCTCTTTCAGGCGCGGCGCCCACGCGGCCTTGTCGCCGAACTTCGGCGCACCGAGCACGCCCGCCGCGTGACACGCCTGACAGACCTGCTCGTAGAGCGCCTTGCCCGCCTGAGCGGCGTCGGCGCTTTGCGCGCCCGCGGCCGGCGCCGCCGATGCAACCGCCGGCACCGATGCGAGCGCCGCGACCGCTGCGGCGGCCTGAGCATTTTCGTTCGAACTGGCTGCGGTGGGCGCTGCCGCGCTCGATGCAGCCGCGGCGCCCGATGCCGGTTGCGCCGGTTCCGCGAGCTTGCCGCCGCTGCCGTTCGCCATATAGACGACCGCGCGCGCGATTTCGAAGTCGGAGTAATCGTCGGGGCTGGTGCCGCCGCGCGCGGGCATGCCGCCCTTGCCGTTGAGCGCGTTGTGCAGCAGCGTGTCGTAACCTTCGCCGATGCGCGGGGCCCATGCGCCGGCATCGCCGAACTTGGGCGCGCCGGCGGTGCCTGTCGCGTGACAGGCCGAGCACACGGCCTTGAAGACTTCCTCGCCGGACTTGTAGACGCGCGGCGCGTTGGCGTCGCGGACATCGACTTGTGCGGCGGGCGCGATGCGCGCGTTGACCGACTGCTCGATGTCCGTGCCGGCGCCGGTGCGCGTGGAATTGTTCACGTACACCGCGAGCAGGATGATGATGGCGACCGGGATGCCGAATCCCGCGATGACCGCGGCGATGAGTTGGCCGGGTGTCTTGATCGGGGCTCCGTGGGGTGCTTCGCTCATGCTTGTCTCGTCTCCCGTTTTTTGGTGTGAGTCGGTTCAGTGACAGCGTGACAGCTACGGCAGTGCGCTAGGCGCGCCTTGGGGAAAGGCACGGTCGATTATAGACGGAACGCTTAACTGTCGGCGCGGGGTGGCCGGGGCGGCGAAGCGGGCGTTTACCCGAATCGTGTGATGCTTTGTGACTCGTTCCGCGCAGGGCGTCCGGTCCCGCACAATGGACGGCGTCACGGAAAACAGGTATCCTCTCGGATTCGCATGGGCCTTGCAGCCGTCTTACGGCGTGTGTAGTTCTTCCGCAAGCCCTTCTCCGATGCGCCCGTAGCTCAATGGATAGAGTACTGCCCTCCGAAGGCAGGGGTTGCTGGTTCGATCCCAGCCGGGCGCGCCAAGCGTTTCCACTCGACAGCCGTCGCAGTCGAAACTACTCGAGTCCGCCGTCGCGATTCGCCGTCGTCGTCCCCCAACCAAACCCCATCCCCGCCAACCACCTCCTATAAGCCACCGCCATCCGATCGCACTTCTGATGCAACTCCGCATCGAGATCGAGCGGCAAGCGCTGCGGCCATTGCGACTCCACCACCGGCGTGTCCTGCATCAAAATCTCCATATTGAAGTCGTATAGCTCGCGATCGGAATGCGTCGAATCATCCTCGTGAATCGAGACGAGCCACGCGCGCGTCTCTGTCTGCGTCACCGGCGACGCCGCCAGCATGATATGCAGCGCGCCCTGCCCGCCCGACGCCATCTTCGTCAGCTTCGCGATCAAAGGCCGCTTCACGCGATACACATAATCGATCATCGCGCCGCCGCCCTGCCCCGGCATTCCCGCCGGTTGCCAGTATCGGCATTGCCGCGCTTCCAGACCTTCATCGCTCGCGACGACTTCGTAATCGGGCACTTCCGTATGCGTGTCCTCGCCCAGAATCCCCGCATGCACGAACGAGAAATGCGCCATGTCCAGAAAATTCTCGACGACGCGCGGCGCCGACGACCTCACCGTCTGCGGCGCGAGATTGATGCGCCGGCCACCGGGAATCGCGGCTTCGGGAAAGAAATCGAGCGCATACGCAGGCTCGCCGAAACACATCCAGATAAGGCCGTACTTCTCTTCGCAAACGAAAGTCGTCGCGCACGCGCGCTTCGACGGACGCAATGAAGGATTCGACGGAATCCGCAAACACTGTCCTTCGATGTCGTAACTCCAGCCGTGATACGGACACACGATCTGATCGCGCATCACATGCCCGAGCGACAACTGCGCGCCCCGATGCGGACAGTAATCGCGCCACGCATGCGCCGCGCCGATGCTGTCCCGCCACACGACGATCCGCTCATCGGCCACGATGAATCCGCGCGCGCCGCCTTCCGGTACGTCTTCGCTATTGCAAACGGGCAGCCATTCGGCAGCCAAAGAAATGGATTCGTCGCGCATCGCCGTGAATGAGAAATGGACGTTCTTAAGCTGTTCTTACACGAAACACAGCGTCTTCGCAAAACGTTGCAAAATAGCGGATCGCTCGCTCGGTGCAACTCGATACCACTCCATTCAGCCGATGCCATGCGACGGGGCCGCAGTACTTGGCAGCAAGATAAAAGAAAGAAATCACCATCCAGGGGTTCAGTATGGAGCAGGCGCATCAACCGGCACGCCGGACTTATGCCTTCGCATGGTCCGAACACCGGAATCCGGAACGCGAGCAGGCCACGCTGCGGGTCTGGATGGGAGCGGTGGTTCTTCTGGCTTACGGCGTTTTCGCGTGGCTCCGCCCTTCACACGATGCCTTCCTGACCACGCGCCTCGTCGCGCTCTATGTGTCTTATGGGGCGATCACGCTTCTGATCGTCAGCCGCATGAGCGCGCCTTCTGTTGCGCGCCTGACCGTCACGACCATCGCCGATCAGACGATCCTCGGGCTCGCGCTCGCCGCGGGCGGCGCAACGGCGCTGCCGCTTCTCTGGGTGATGTTCTGGTTTCTGATCGGTTCGGGATGCCGATACGGCAAGCGCACGCTCGCCGTATCGTGCGCGACGGCGCTCATCATCGTCACGGCGATGGCCGTCTGGCAGCCGTGGTGGCACGAGAATCTTCCCGCCGCGATCGGGCTCGCGCTGAGCGTACTCGGCGCATCGGTGTATCTGAGCGTGCTCGTCGATCGGCTCGGCAACGCGAATCGCGATCTAGCGCGTCAGGCATCGACCGATCCGCTCACGGGTCTGTCGAACCGGTACGCGCTGGAAAGAGTCGTCGATCGCGCGATGAACGCGCCCGAAGCCAATGGCGATCACGCCACCGCGCTCCTTCTGATCGATCTCGACGGCTTCAAGGAAGTGAACGATACCTACGGTCACGCCGTCGGCGATCTGCTGCTGCAAGCCTTCGCGGACTCGCTCGCGAAGCGCATGCGCAAGTCGGACACCATCGCGCGTCTGGGCGGCGACGAGTTCGTCGTGCTCGCGCATCAGATGCGCGACCGCGACGCCGTGTTGTCGGTGGCCGACAACATCCATTCGGCGCTCGGCGAAATTACGTCGGTGCAGGAGCGGCCGGTGTCGGTATCGGCGAGCATCGGCGCATGCCTGCTTTCGAGCGCGGCGTCCGCGCATCAAACCGGCATGACCGCCGTGCTGCGCGCCGCCGACCGCGCGATGTACCGCGCGAAAAGTCTCGGCGAAGGGAAAACGGTCTTCGCCGAGACGCGGGACTTCGAGATCAGCTAGGGAACGTCAGGCCTCGACGCTCGTCCACGCCTGCTCGCGCAGCTTCGTGCGCAGACGCGCGACCGCTTGGCTGTGCAACTGACACACGCGCGACTCGCTCACTTCCATCACCGCGCCGATTTCGCGCAGGTTCAGGCCGCGTTCGTAATAGAGGCTCATCAGGAGCTTCTCGCGCTCGGGCAGCTTGTCGATGGCTTCGATCAGCGCGCCGCGAAGGCTGTCGTCGAGCAGCGCGGACAGCGGATCCGAACGATCGACGCAATAGCGGTCGAGGAACGGCTCGTCGTCGGCGGAGCGATCGAAGTCTTCGTAATAGATCAGCTGGCTGCCGTGCAAGTCCTGAAGCATCGACTGATATTCGTCGAGCGGCATCTTCATGTGCTCGGCGATTTCCTGCTCGCTCGCCGCGCGGCCGAGGTTCTGCTCGACCTTGTGCACCGCCGATTCCACTTCGCGCGACGTCTTGCGCATGCTGCGCGGCAGCCAGTCGTTCGCGCGGAGCTCATCCAGCATCGCGCCGCGGATGCGCTGGCTCGCATATGTTTCGAACTGCGCGCCCTGATCTTCCTTGTAGCGGCTCGCCGCGTCCAGCAGGCCGATCATGCCGGCCTGAATGAGATCGTCGAGATCGACGCTCGCCGGCATCTTGGCGACGAGTTGAAGCCCCAGCCGTCGAACGAGCGGTGCGTATTTCGTCAGCACTTCCGACTGTGAGAGTTTGCCTTGGGCGTTATACATCTTGGTCACCTATCTTGATCACATCGACGCCGTGCTGCTCAATGCAAAGTCGTGAAGCGCAGCCGCACGATGCGACGCCTCCCGCGCGCCCTGTACAGAGTCGCTAACCGGATTTCGCGCGTCGGCCTGGCCGCCCGCATCGCGCATATAAGGCGCGGGGCGCATCGGCCAGTGCAGGAGCTCCGCCGCGATTGCGCGGTAGTCGCGCGCCGCGGCCGTGGCCGGGAACGCTTCGACTGCGCAGCGTGAGAGTTCCATCGCCCGAGCGACGCGCGCATCCTCGGACACATATCCCGCCTGCACGAGCGACACGGCCAGATACCGGCTCGCGACGCCCGACAGGTTGTCGAACGCGACCGCCGCGTCGGCCGGGTTCTGCACGTGATTGACGAGCACGCGGAACTGGCCGATCGCATGGGCGTAGTGCAGTCGTTTCATGCACGCATACGCCTCGGTGATCGCCGACGCGGCTACCCGCGTCACAATAAGAAAGTCATGCGCCTGCGCCGCGAGCGTCGACAGCGCGCCGTGGCGATCGAGTTGCGCATCGATCAGCACGATGTCCGCCGGACCGTCGAGCAGCGCGCGGCATTGCGCGGCATCGTGAACGATGCGTTCGTCGCGCGGCGCGGCCATCAGCGAGAAGCCGAACGGCGTGCGCTCGACGGCATCGCCGAGCATGCGCCGGCCCGACATCACCGAGGCGAGCGCGCCCGCGTCTTCGGTGCCCACGAGACGGCTCACCGATCCCGCGTTGCGGTGCTCGTCGATCACGAGCACGTCCTTGCCGTGGATGGAAAGCGCCGCGCCGAGATTCACCACCGCCGACGTGCATCCGATGCCCGCCGGTCCGCCCGCGACCGCCACCACGCGCGAACCGGCGCGCGTAAGGAGCCGTCGCAGGCCTTCCGCCTGGTCGAGCACGAACTTATCCAAAGTGCACCTCATGCAGTTCGGTCGTGGCGCGCGCGGACAACGCGGACAGCAGCGCAGGCGTTTCTTCGTCTTGCGGCACGAAGGGCGAGTTGTCGCGCGGGATGCAGAACGCGCTCTTGATGAGAAACCGCTTGGTCGCGACGTACAGGTTCTCCGGCACTTTCTGACCGGTCGACACGTAATGCACCGGCAGCTTGTAGCGGATGACCGTATCGAGCACGCCGCCGAGATTCGTCGCTTCGTCGAGCTTGGTCAGGATGCAGCCCGCGAGCGGCGGCTGGTCCGCCGCGCTCTTGTAGGCCTGCACGACTTCGTTGAGCGTGTCGCCGTGGCTCGTCGCGTTGAGCAGCAGGATGCGCTGCACCGGATGACCCGCGCCGCACAGCATCGCGATCTGATCCGAGACCATGCGATCGCGCTGGCTCATGCCGATCGTGTCGATCAGCACGATATGTTTGTTGCGGAGTTCCGAAAGCGCGAGTTGCAGGTCCGCGCCGTCTTTCACCGCGTGAACCGACACACCGAGAATCTTGCCGAAAATGCGCAGTTGCTCGTGCGCGCCGATACGGTAGCTGTCGGTCGTGAGCAGCGCGACCTTGCTTGCGCCGAAGCGCATCACGCAGCGCGCGGCGAGCTTGGCCGTCGTGGTCGTCTTGCCGACGCCAGTCGGGCCCATCAGTGCGAACACGCCGCCGCGTTCCATCAGCGCGTCTTCGCTGTCCATCACCGGAATGTTCGATTCGAGCACCTGCTGCACCCACTCGAGCGCGCCTTCGACGCTCTCGAGTTCCGGCATGTTGTCCACCATCATGCGGACGAGCTGCGCCGAGAAACCGGCGGCGAACAAACGCTTCGTGAGCGCGCCGCCCGTCGGGTTGCGGCGCTGGCGCTCGCCCCACATGAGACCGGAGAAGTGCTCTTCCATCATCGAGCGCATCGACGAAAGCTCGTTCATCACCGTTTCGTTGACGACCTGCTCCATGCGCGTGCGGATCGCTTCGGTGACGACGGCCGCCGCGTTCGCGGGCAAGCCATCGAATGCGTGTTCCTTCGATGCCGGCGCGGCGTTCGCCTCGGCTGCTTCGGCGTGCGGCGCGCTCGCGTTGATCTTCTGCGCGGCGCGGCGCGCGGCGATTTGCGCGGCTTCGCGTGCCCAGTCGGGCGTTTGGACCTTCGGCTCGACGGCGGCTTCCGCGCGCTTCGTTTGCTGACGCATGGCGTAGCGGGCCGAGTCCGCCGTCTTTTCGACGCGCGTCTCTTGCGCAGTCACCGGGACCGGCACGCCCATGCCGCGTGCGATCGCAGCCGACGCGGTCAGCGGACGGTTCGACGGCATCGACGCCTGCTGCGCGATGCGCTTCGCATGCTCGATCAGCCACGGATTGGAATCGGCCATCGTCGGCGGCGTGTCGTCTTCTGCGCCAGCTTCCGGCTCGGCGTGAAATTCATCGTCCGCATCGGTGTTCGCGCCGAAGACGGACGAGAACACATCGCCGCTCGCGTACGGATTCGCGGCCGGCTGCTTCGCCGGCATCGCGGCTGCAGCGGCGGCCAGCGCGGCGCGCGACGTGCCCGCCGAACGTGCTGCCTGTTCCTTCGCGGCGGGCGAGATCGACGCGATGTCGCTGTCCGCGACGCCGACGATCTCGACCGAGCCGTCATCGAGCGTGCGATTGGACAACACGATGGCATCGGGGCCGAGCGCTTCACGAACCTGGCGCAGTGCGTCGCGGCTGTTCGCGCCGATGAATTTACGAATGTTCAAACTTGCCCCCGATGAGGTGAAACTGCGATCTTTAGCAAGCGGACCCACTTGGCTCGTTGGCGTGTCCGCTTTTCAGTGAAGCCATTATTGCGAACTTGAGTCTTTGTCCATCGCTGGATAAGGGGTGAGAAAAAGGGGTATTTCGGCTGATGGAAGCGCGCCGTGCATCGCAAGGGCGGGCGTTTGCCCGGAAAAAGATTCCGCTTCGCCCGTTTCCGCGCGCGGGCGCGGCGGCGTAAGCTTTAGGCTCCGCGCGCATCGAAGCCGCGCCGGACAATCAAAGGAGACTTCTTCGCATGACGTCCGCTGTCCCTTCCTCACAGGATCAAACCACCGGCGCGCGAATGCTCGTCGATGCGCTCGTCCATCACGGCGTCGAGCGCGTGTTCTGCGTGCCCGGCGAGAGCTTTCTCGCCGTGCTCGATTCCCTGCACGACGAGACCGAGCAGATTCAGACGATCGTCTGCCGCCACGAGGCGGGCGCGGCGAACATGGCCGAGGCGGTCGGCAAGCTCACCGGCAAGCCGGGCGTCGCGATCGTGACGCGCGGGCCGGGCGCGACGCACGCGTCGATCGGCGTGCACACCGCGTTTCAGGACTCGACGCCGATGATCCTGCTCATCGGCCAATGCGCTCGCGATCACATGGATCGCGAGGCGTTTCAGGAAATCGACTATCGGCGGATGTTCGGGCAGATGGCGAAGTGGGTCGCGCAGATCGACGATCCGCGCCGCGTGCCTGAATACATGAGCCACGCGTTTCACACGGCGATGTCCGGCCGTCCGGGTCCGGTCGTGCTCGCGCTGCCGGAAGACATGCTGACCGAAACCGTCGATGCCGTGCCGCCCGCGCCGCGATATCAGCGCGTGGCGGCGTCGCCGTCGAAGGCGCAGATGGAGCGCCTGCGCGAACTGCTCGCGAACGCGAAGAAGCCGTTCGTGATCGCGGGCGGAAGCGGCTGGACCGCCGAGGCGACGCAGGACTTCGCGCGCTTCGTGGAAGCGTGGAAACTGCCGGTCGGCTGCGCGTTCCGCTTTCAGGACACGCTCTCCAACGACCATCCGAACTACGCGGGCGATGTCGGCCTCGGGATCAATCCGGCGCTCGCCGCGCGCGTGCGCGATGCCGACGTGCTCTTCGTGCTCGGCCCGCGCATGGGCGAATCGACGACGGGCGGCTACACGCTGCTCGATATCCCGAAGACGAAGCAGACGCTCATCCACGTGCATCAGGGCGCGGAGGAACTCGGGCGCGTGTATAGCGCGGAATTGCCCATCGTGTCGGGCATGCCGGAGATCGCGTCTCTTCTGGCTTCGCTGGAAGCGCCCGCCAGCGTTGCATGGGATGGCAGCGCCGAAGCCGCGCACGCCGCGTATCTCGAGTGGCGCAAGCCGCGCCCGATGTTGGGCGATGTGCAGCTCGGCGAAATCATGCGTCAGCTCGCCGAGACGATTCCCGCCGATTCGATCCTGACGAACGGCGCGGGCAATTACGCGACGTGGCTGCATCGGCATTATTCGTATCGGCATTTCCGGTCGCAGTGCGCGCCGACGAGCGGTGCGATGGGCTACGGCGTGCCCGCCGCGATCGCCGCGAAGTCGCTGTATCCGGACCGCACGGTGATCGCGTTTGCGGGCGACGGCTGCTTCATGATGTCGAGCAACGAACTCGCGACGGCGATGCAGTATCGGCTGCCGGTGATTTTCATCGTCGTGAACAACGCGCAGTACGGCACGATCCGCATGCATCAGGAGCGGCATTATCCGAATCGCGTGCACGGGACGGAGCTCACGAATCCGGATTTCGCGGCGTATGCGCGCGCGTTCGGCGCGCATGGCGAGCTGGTCGAATCGACGGAGCAGTTCATGCCCGCGTTCGAGCGCGCGCGGGAATCCGGCTTGCCCGCGGTGATCGAGATTCGCATTCCGCGGGACCAGAGCACGCCGGGCGCGACACTCGAACAAATTCGCCAGCAAGGCAAGCGCTAGCGGACAAACTTTCAAGCTGCTTGCAGCGCGCTTCCGGTGGCAGTAGAGTAGCCAGTTCGAAAACACCGGGAGTTAGCGATGCTTAAGGTTCTGGCTTTGTCGTTGGCGTTGGGCTTTTCGGGTGCGGCATTCGCGAAGGCGGATTGCACGGCGCATCCGAAGAGCGAATGGATGAAGGAATCGGATGCCAAGGCGCAGCTTGAAGCGCAAGGCTACAAGATCCGCAAGTTCAAGGTCGATGGCAACTGCTACGAAATCTACGGTCACGACAAGAACGGCAAGAAGGTAGAGATCTATTACGACACGAAGACGCTGGCGGTCGTGAAGTCGGAAGTCGAGTGACGCTCGCGCCGTGAAAGTCTGGGACGGCTTCGTCCGGCTGACGCATTGGGCCGTCGCGGGCATCGTCTTGTGGAATCTGTTCGGACCGACGGATTCCACGCATCGCGTGCTCGGGTATGTCGCGGCCGGGCTTGTCGTTGCGCGTATCGTTTGGGGTTTCGTCGGCTCGCGTCATGCGCGGTTTTCGGCGTGGTGGCCGACGCGCTCGCATCTCGTCGACTATCTGAGGTCGCTTGCCAGGGCCAGGCCGATCCATCACGTTTCGCACAATCCGCTTGGCGGGTTGATGGCGCTCTTTCTTTGGTTCCTGATTCTCGCGCTCGCGCTGTCCGGGTGGATCATGCGGCTCGATGCGTTCTGGGGCGAGGACTGGCCGCAGGAGATTCATGCGTGGCTCGCCATCGCGGTCGAGGTTTGTGTCTGCGTGCACGTCGCCGCGGCCGTGCTGATGAGCGTGTGGACGCGGGAGAATTTGGTTCGGGCGATGGTGACGGGGAATAAGCGAATCAAGAAAGCGTCCGACTGAACTGCTTCTGGGCAACTTAAATTCAGCATCCTGCACTATCGAAGACATCTGGCAGCTTCGGATAATCGGATCCACGTTCTCGATTCAGAGAGCCGACCTCGATAAACGATAAAGGAGCGACTGCACGATGTCTCACGCAGCGAGGCAACTGACCAAGATCGGCGTTTTTTACGATGGCAATTATTTCGATCGCGTCAGCAAGTACTACAACCATCAGCATGAGAAGAAGGCCTGGATTTCGATTCCCGGGCTGCATGAGTACATCCGCTATAAGGTTGCCGACGAGGAAGCTGTCGACATTGGCAACTGTCAAGTAATCGACGCTCATTATTTCAGGGGACGCTTCTCGGCGCAAAAGAGCAAAGAGAAAGGCGGTGATGCGTTCTACTACGATCGCGTCGTTGATGACATGTTGATGCGCGAGAATGTCACTGCGCATTATCTGCCGATGAACTTCGCCGGAAAGGAAAAAGGGATCGACGTATGGCTTGCGCTCGAAGCCTTCGACCTTTCGATCCACAAGCACTTTGACGTCGTCGTGTTGATTGCAAGCGACAGCGACTATGTCCCACTGGTCCGCAAACTCAAGACTCTGGGAATCCGCGTCATGATCGTCACCTGGACCTTCACGCAGTCAGTCAGTAATGGCGACGCCAAGCCTGAACGACCAAGCACAATGTTGCTAAAGGAAGTGAGCTATCGCATCTCGATGTCCGAAGTCATCGACAAGATGGATGAGACGCGAGGAGACGAGCGCGATGTCTTGAGCGACCTGTTCCAACGACGCCGCGACCGACAACCTAATTCCGGTACGCCAAAGGCCGACCGGAAGATGGGAACAATTGAAAGTCTGACGGAAAAATATGGCTACATCAGGCCGGAACACGGCCTCAAGAGACTCTACTTTTACTACTCCGCACTGTCCGACGCGGATTCCGATGAACTCGAGGTAGGCATGGAAGTGAGCTATCTCGAGGGCATGGGACAGAAAGGTCTGTTCGCGAGAAAGGTTCGAACGGTCAGCAGCTAGAAGAAAACAAAACGGCCCAGCCGCTTTCGCGACCGGGCCGTTCGAACACTGCGACAAGCCCTTACTTCCCGCCCACGCTCTGCAACGTCGTCCACTTCCCGCCGACGACCTTATAGAGCGTAATCCCGCCGTTCTTCAAATCGCCCTTCGAGTCGTACGACAGGTGCTTCGCCGTCACGCCCTGCATGTCGGTCTTCGCGAGGAACGGCAGGTACTTTGCCGGATCCGTCGAGTTCGCAGCCTTCATCGCGGTGAACATGGCCATCGCCCCGTCGTAGGCATACGGCGAGTACGTCTGCACGTCTTCGTTGAAGCGCTTCTTGTACTTCGCCGAGTAGTCCGCGCCGCCCGGCATTTCGTCCATCGGCAGGCCGGCGAGCGATGCCACCGTGCCGTCAGCCGCGTCGCCCGCGATCTTCAGGAACGTGTCGGTCTTCACCATTTCGCCCGCCATCAGCGGCGCGCGGAAGCCGAGCGTCTTCATCTGCTTGACCATCGGGCCGGCTTGCGAATCCGCGCCGCCGTAGTACACGAGGTCCGGATTCGTCGACTTGATCTTCGTCAGAATCGCCTTGAAGTCGACAGCCTTGTCGTTCGTGAATTCACGGTCGACGATCGTGCCGCCCGCCGCCTTCGCCGCCTTCTCGAACTGGTCGGCAAGACCCTGGCCGTACGCCGTGCGGTCATCGACGATCGCGATCTTCTTGACCTTCAGCGTCTTCACCGCGAACTCGCCCGCGACCGAGCCTTGCTGCGTGTCGGAGGTCATCATGCGGAAGGCGGTCTTGAAGCCTTGCGTCGTGTACTCGGGCGCCGTCGCCATCGCGATTTCGGGGATGCCCGCGTTCGCGTAGATGCGCGATGCCGGGATCGTCGTGCCCGAATTGAAGTGGCCGAGCATGCCCTTGATGCCATCGTCGACGAGGCGTTGCGCCACGGTCGTGCCCGTGCGCGGGTCGGCCTGGTCGTCCGCCGAGTTCAGCACGATGCGAACCGGCTTGCCGCCGATCACCGGCTTCGTGGCGTTGAAGTCTTCGACGGCGAGCGTGATGCCGTTCTGCATGTCCTTGCCGTAGTGCGCCTGCGCACCTGTCAGCGGGCCGGCGTAGCCAACCTTCACGTCTTCTGCCTGCTGTGCAGCTGCGGTCCCCGCGAACAGGCCGGCGAGCGTCATGGCTGCCGCCAGCTTGGTCATCGTGTGCTTCATAGCTTCTCCTGTGTTCCAGTGTGGATGGCAGCCTGTGCCGCGCGTGTCTCCGTTACGCCGTGCCTGCTGCCGATTGTTTGAATTCGTTTGAACCGAGCGTTCGAGGGGTGTCTCAACCGATCGTCATCAAATTCGCATTGCCACCCGCCGCCGCCGTGTTCACGCTCACCGAGCGTTCCGTCAGCAGACGTTCGAGCGCGTAGTCTTCACCGTCGTGGCCAGCGTCGGCGAACGCTCCCGCAGCCACGCCCTGCACCGATACGATCGGTCCCGGACGCTTCGCGACTTCCTTCACGAGCGACAGCAGTTCATCGCTGTCGCCTTCGAACAAGACGGCGTCGAAGTCTTCCGCCGCTTTCCTGACCATCGCGAACGGCTTGAGCGCAGAAGGCAACGACGCCGCCAGTTGCTCGCCCGCCGAGCCGGAGAACAACGCCTTGTTGCCCGTCGCCAGCACGGCGGCCAGTTGCGCGCGCGCGCCGCTCGCCGTCGCCGCCACGCACAGCACCGTGCCGCGCGCGCCGAGCGTGTACGTGTTGCGTTCGCCGGTCGGTCCGCTCAACACGGCCGTCGCGCCCGCCATCACATGCTGCAGATAACCGTCGCAACGCGCGGCCGTCTGCGGATCGCGTTCGCCGATCGCCCAGTCGCGCAATGCGGTGAGCGCGGCCGTCGGCGTGTCCTTCGACGCCACCTGATCGACGACGAGCGTGCTCGCCAGCGATTTCGGCAGACCGGTCGGGCGCTTCGCGAGCAGACGCTGCAGATACAGCGCGCCGCCCGCCTTCGGACCCGTGCCCGACAGCCCTTCGCCGCCGAACGGCTGCACGCCGACCACGGCGCCGATCACATTGCGGTTCACATAGATGTTGCCGACATGCGCCCGCGAGATCACGTGCGCGATGGTTTCGTCGATACGCGTATGGATGCCGAGCGTGAGGCCATAACCCGTCGAGCGAATTTGGTCGAGGAGTTTATCAAGGTTCGAACGGCGATAACGCACCACATGCAGCACCGGGCCGAATACTTCGCGCTTGAGTTCGTCGATGCTATCGAGCTCGATCAGCGTCGGCGGCACGAACGTGCCTTGCGCGCAGGTGTCGGGCAGCGGCAGTTGCGTGACGTTGCGGCCCTTGTCGCGCATCCCGGCGATATGCGCGTCGATGCCGCGTTTCGCGTCGGCGTCGATGACGGGACCGACATCCGTCGACAGACGATCCGGATTGCCGACCGCGAGCTGGCTCATCGCGCCGGTCAGCATCTCGAGCGTGCGATCCGCGACGTCGTCCTGCAGGCACAGCACGCGCAGCGCCGAGCAGCGCTGGCCAGCCGAATCGAACGACGACTGCAGCACGTCCGCGACGACCTGCTCCGCGAGCGCCGACGAATCGACGATCATCGCGTTCTGGCCGCCGGTTTCGGCGATCAGCGGAATTGGGCGGCCATCCGGATCGAGGCGCTCGGACAGCGTCTTGTTGATGAGGCGCGCGACTTCCGTCGAACCGGTGAACATGACGGCGCGCGTGCGCGGATCGGCGACGAGCGCCGCGCCGACCGTCTCGCCATTGCCCGGCAGCAGTTGCACCGCGCCCGCCGGCACGCCCGCTTCGCGCAGGAGGCGAACGGCTTGCGCGGCGATCAGCGGCGTCTGTTCAGCGGGCTTCGCGAGCACCGGGTTGCCCGCGGCCAACGCAGCGGCGACCTGGCCCATGAAGATCGCGAGCGGGAAGTTCCACGGGCTGATACACACGACCGGACCGAGCGGGCGATGCGTATCGTTCGAAAACTCGGCGCGAATCTGCGACGCGTAGTAGCGCAGGAAATCGATGGCTTCGCGAATCTCCGCGATCGCGTTCGGCAGCGACTTGCCCGCTTCGCGCACGACGAGGCCCATCAGCGTGTGCATTTGCGCTTCGAGCAGATCGGCGGCGCGCGCGAGGCAATCGGCGCGGTCTTCGACGGGCGTCGCCTGCCAGATCGGCGCGGCGGCGACCGCGTTGGCGATCGCGGCGCTCACCTGTTCCGGCGACGCTTCCACGACCGTGCCGACGAGATCGCGCAAATCCGACGGATTGCGCACATCGCGCGCGACGCCGTTGCCGATGTCACCGCCTTCGAGCATCGGTTCCGCGCGCCACGGATGATGCGCGCTCGCCAGCAACGCCGACGACAGCGAAGCCAGCCGATGCTCGTTCGACAGATCGAGGCCCATCGAATTGGAGCGCTCGTTGCCGTAAAGCTGACGCGGCAGCGGAATCTTCGCGTGCGGCGCGCCGAGGGGCGTGATCGCCTGCGCTTCGTCGATCGGATCGCGCACGAGTTCCTTCACCGGAATCGATTCATCGGCGATGCGGTTCACGAACGACGTGTTCGCGCCGTTTTCCAGCAGACGGCGCACGAGATACGCGAGCAGCGTTTCGTGCGTGCCGACCGGCGCATACACGCGGCACGGACGGTTCAGCTTGTCGCGGCCCGTGACTTCTTCGTAGAGCGGCTCGCCCATGCCGTGCAGGCACTGGAACTCGTACTGGCCGGGATAGTAGTTCTGTCCGGCGAGGTGATAGATCGCGGAGAGCGTGAACGCGTTGTGCGTCGCGAATTGCGGATAGACGGCATCCGGCGCGCCGAGCAGCTTCTTCGCGCACGCGAGATACGAGATGTCCGTGTAGATCTTGCGCGTATAGACCGGATAGCCCTCGAGTCCATCGACTTGCGCGCGCTTGATTTCCGTGTCCCAGTACGCGCCCTTCACGAGGCGAATCATCAGGCGATGACGGCTGCGGCGCGCGAGATCGATCAGATAGTCGATCACGAACGGGCAGCGCTTCTGATAACCCTGCACCACGAAACCGATGCCGTTCCAGCCCGCGAGCTCCGGATCGAAACAGAGCGCTTCGAGCAGATCGAGCGAGATTTCGAGACGATCGGCTTCCTCGGCGTCGATGTTCAGGCCGATGTCATAACGGCGCGCCAGTTGCGCGAGCGAGCGCACGCGCGGCAGCAGCTCGTTCATCGTGCGTTCCTGCTGCGAGCGCGAATAACGCGGATGCAGCGCGGAGAGCTTGATCGAAATGCCCGGGCCTTCGTAGATGCCTCGCCCGCCCGCCGCCTTGCCGATCGCGTGGATCGCCTGCTCGTAGGACGCGTAGTAGCGCTGCGCGTCTTCTTCCGTCGTCGCGGCCTCGCCGAGCATGTCGTACGAGTAGCGGAACCCGCGCGCTTCGTACTTGCGGCTGTTCGCGAGCGCTTCGGAAATCGTCTCGCCGGTGACGAACTGCTCGCCCATCAGGCGCATCGCCATGTCGACGCCCTTGCGGATCAGCGGCTCGCCGCCCTTGCCGATCAGACGCGTCAGCGCCGACGACAAGCCCGCTTCGCTGTTCGTCGTGACGAGCTTGCCGGTGATCATCAAACCCCACGTCGCCGCGTTCACGAACAGCGACGGCGCCTGGCCCATGTGCGATTTCCAGTCGCCCTTGCTGATCTTGTCGCGAATCAGCGCGTCGCGCGTGGCGCGGTCGGGAATGCGCAGGAGCGCTTCGGCGAGGCACATCAGCGCGACGCCTTCCTGGCTCGACAGCGAGAATTCGTGGATCAAACCTTCGACGCCGCCGCCCGAGCTTTTCGCGCGCAGCGCTTCGACGAGCTTCGTCGCGAGCTTTTCGGTTTCGGCCGCGACGTTCGAAGGCAGTCGCGCCTGACCGATCAGGAACGGCACGCACTCCGGCTCCGGCCGGCGATACGCCGCCGTGATCGCCGCGCGCAGCACCGATTGCGGCTGCACGTTCTGCGCGAAATCGAGGAACGGATGCGGCGCGCCGTCTTCGTCGCCATCGACGGAAGGTGCATCCGCCATTTCCGACGAGCCGTTCGCACCCGTCAGTTCGGGCGGAAGCTGGCCATGCTCGATGCGCTCCAGATAAGCGAAGATCGCCTGCTTGATAAGCCAGTGGGGAGTGCGTTCGAGGCGCGTCGCGGCATCTTTGAGCCGGGAACGCAGCAGATCGTCGACTTTGACGCCTAGGGTTGTGCTCGCCATATTTCCTTCGTTTGCCGGTCGTGCTCAGCCGGCCAGAGACCTGAAAAGTTGGCGAATCGTACCCCGCTGATTTAAAAGGTGCAACCGAGATTTTTGCTAGGGTTGCACCACAATGAAACCCTTGTGGCACAAGGCTTTGAGCGGTGCACCGCCGGATGGCGCGCGGCGCTCGGTGCCTAGTAGTTTCCCTAATCCGGAATTTTTGAGACGGCCCCTAAGTAAATCCTCGGACACCGCCGTTATAAACGCCATGCGCCGTCGATGGCGACGCCTTCAGCGGTCGATATTCCGCGATTTCGGGGAGAGCAACGAGCATGAGCACTTGGATGGTGGTGGCCGGCGTTTGGGCGATGTTCGCGGTCTGCGTCGTGTTGTTCGTGCGGGGCGCGTCGCCGCACGTTCATCGGTCCGATGACGCTTCCGGCCAAGGCGACCGCGCGGTCAGCGACGTTCCACGCGCCGAAATCTGAATCAGACGTCCAGCGGATCGACTTCCACGTTCCAGCGCAGCACGCCCTTGAGGGAGCGCAGCACCGGCTGCCACGCGCGCAGCGACGCCTGCAGCGCGGCCCGCGACGCGCTTTCGAGCAGCAGTTGCGCACGGTGGACATTGAACACTTTCACGATGGTGAGCGGAACCGCGTCGTAGACCGTCACGCGCTCAGCGCCGGGCAGAGGTCCGAACGCCGCCGCCGCTTCTTCGAGGAATTTCAGCGCCGCATCGAGCGTGCGGCCTTCGGCGCGCAGCATCGCCTGGTAGACGAACGGCGGCAGACGCGCGTCGCGGCGTTCGGCGAGCGTCGAATTGGCGAAACCCACGTAGTCTTGTCGCGAAAGCGCCTGATACAGCGCGTGACGCGGATAGCGCGTCTGGATCATCACTTCGCCGGGCAAGCCCGCGCGTCCGGCGCGCCCGCTCACCTGCGTCAGTTGCGCGAAGAGCCGCTCGCTCGCGCGAAAGTCGTGGGAGAAAAGCGCGGTGTCCGCGTTCAGCACGCCGACGAGCGTCACGCGCCGGAAATCATGGCCCTTCGCGATCATCTGCGTGCCAACGAGAATGTCGACTTCGCCCGCGTGGACATCGGAGAAAAGCGCCTGCGCGCTGCCTTTGCGGCGCGTGCTGTCGGCGTCGATGCGCAGCACGCGAGCACCCGGCACCACGCTCGCGAGCGTTTCCTCGACGCGCTGCGTGCCGCGGCCCATCGGCGCGATATCGATGTTGCCGCATTCCGGACACGACTTCGGAATGCGCGATTCCCAGCCGCAGTGATGACAACGCAGCGCGCGCTCAGGCTTATGCAGCACGGCATACGCGCTGCAACGCGGACAACCGGCGACCCAGCCGCAGGCATCGCAGGACAGGATCGGCGCATAGCCGCGCCGGTTCAGGAATACGAGGCTTTGCTCGCCGCGCTCGACGCGTGTCTTCAGCGCCGCGATCAGCGGCCCCGCGAGCCCCTCGACCGAGGCGCGGCCTCGCCGTCTTTCCTCTTCCAGATCGATGAGCCGGACGCTCGGCAGCACCGCTTCGGCGACGGCGCGGCGCGTGAGCGTGAGTCGCGTGTAGCGGCCCTGCTCGGCCTGCCACCAGGTTTCGAGCGATGGCGTCGCCGATCCGAGCACGACGGGAATATCCAGTTGCTTCGCGCGGTAGATGGCGAGATCGCGCGCGGAGTAGCGCAAGCCTTCCTGTTGCTTGTACGCGGGATCGTGTTCCTCATCGACGACGATGATCGCGAGCTTCGGCATCGACGCGAGAATCGCGAGGCGCGTGCCGAGCACGATGCGCGCGCTGCCCGTATGCGCCGCGAGCCAGTTGCGCGCGCGTTCGCCTTCGGCGAGTCCGCTGTGCATCGTGACGATCGAGCCGTCCGCGAGCGCCGCGAAACGCGCGCGAAACGCCGCTTCGAACTGCGGCGTCAGATTGATTTCGGGAACGAGGACGAGCGCCTGCGCGTCAGGCCGGTCGGCGAGCAACGCGGCGAGCGCGTGCAGATACACCTCGGTCTTGCCACTGCCCGTCACGCCGTGCAGCAGGAGCGGGGCGAACCCTTGCGCGCCGGAAATTGCATCGACGGCTTCGCGTTGTTCATCGGTCAGCAAGGGCAGCGGCACCGCGCCGGTCGGCAGCATCGGCGCGCTCGCGTCGGGTTCGGCGATCTGCGCTGTCACCGTTTCGATCCATCCGCGCGCGATCCAGTCGTCGAAGGTCGCGCCCGCTTTCGGATGCAACGCACGCGCGTCGGACAACGTCAGCGACGGCTGTTCCGCGAGCGCATCGGCGAGACGCCGGAGGGCGCTGGCGCGGGCGGGCAAAGCATCGGGGAGTTGCGCGCGCCCTTCGGGGAGAATGCGAAAGCGCGGCTCGACGGCAAAAAGGCGATCCCAGCGCGAGGCGTCGCGCAACGCCTGCGGAAGCGCCGGCAGCGCGACTTCGCCCAGCCCGCGCTGATAGTAGTCGGCGGCGAAGCTGACAAGCGCGATCCACTTTTCCGACAGCGGCGCGCAGCCTTCGCAAATCGAAGTGATGTCGCGCAGTTTGGCAGCGGGCACGTCGCTTGAATGGGCGATTTCGCAGATCAACCCGACGACTTCGCGTCGCCCGAACGGCACCTGCACCAGCATGCCGACGACAGGCTCGGCCGGCAGCGCATAGCGGTAGTCGAACAGCACGGGCATGGGCTGATCGACGGCGACGCGGACGAATAGATCAGTCACCGCGCGGGACCCCGCGCAAGACGGTTCGACAGAACCAAGCGCCCGAGGCGGCAGAAGTTAAAGTGAAACATCAGAATCGTCTGTAAACCGCCGATTATTTTTGGATTTCCGATGCTTTCCACAGCCCTGTGGATAACTTTGTTGAGAAGTGCGTCCCTGATCGCCGCAAACAATGTCACGAATCCCTTATGTGCGCTAACCCACATTTCGGGCGAAGCCGTCGAAATGCGTTAAAAATCATTGGCTTGAAGCACATATAGCGACATCTTATTGGTTGCTGTAAGCCATACGTCTGATGGCGCGCCGCAGCGAACAAATTGTGCATAAGTTCAGTCTTGACATCGGGGAGCGCCGCCTGAGGCGGGCGATCCGGACAGAACCCTCCAGCTCCTGATCACTTGCCCCGAATCACCGATATTGCACTGCAGCACGCGTCCGCAACGCAGGCTTTCGTACGCCTTTTACCGGGCGGCTTGGCCGGCGCGCATGGCGCGGCTATGTCGATGAACCTCGTCGACCAGCTCCGCGACATTTTCCGGCGGCGTGAACTGCGAGATGCCGTGGCCCAGGTTGAAGACGTGGCCCGGAAAATTGCCGAAGCTTTCGAGCACGGCGCGCGCTTCGGTGCGGATCGACGCGGGCGGCGCGAACAACACGCTCGGATCGATGTTCCCCTGCAGCGCCACACGCGAGCCGACCTTTTCGCGCGCCCGGCCGAGATTCATGGTCCAGTCGAGACCGACCGCATCGACGCCCGTCGCCGCGATTTCCTCGATCCAGAGTCCGCCGCCCTTCGTGAACGTGATGACCGGGACGCGCGCGCCATCGTGCTCGCGCTTCAGGCCGGCAACCACCTTCGCGATGTATTCGAGCGAGAAGCGCTGATACGCGCCATCCGCGAGTGCGCCGCCCCATGTATCGAAGATCATCACGGCCTGCGCGCCCGCTTCGATCTGCGCGTTCAGGTAAGCGGTGACGGCTTGCGCGTTGACCTCGAGAATGCGATGCATCAGGTCCGGCCGCGAATACGCCATCGACTTGACCGTGCGATGGTCGTCCGAGCCACCGCCTTCGACCATGTAGCACGCGAGCGTCCACGGACTACCGGAGAAGCCGATCAGCGGGACCTTCTGGCGGCCTTGCGCGTCGGTGAGCGCGCGGCGAATCTGGCTTACGGCGTCGGTGACGTAGGAAAGCGTCGCGCCGATGTCCGGCACGGCAAGGCGCTTCACATCGTCTTCGGTACGCACCGTGCGCTCGAAACGCGGCCCCTCGCCCTGCACGAAGTTCAGACCGAGCCCCATTGCGTCGGGGACGGTCAGGATGTCCGAGAAGAGAATCGCGGCGTCGAGCGGAAAGCGTTCGAGCGGCTGAAGCGTGACTTCGGTCGCGTAATCCGGATTCTTCGCGAGACCGAGAAAACTGCCCGCGCGAGCACGCGTCGCGTTGTATTCCGGCAGATAGCGCCCTGCCTGGCGCATCAGCCAGATCGGCGTGTAGTCGGTCGGCTGGCGCAAGAGCGCGCGCAGGAAGGTGTCGTTCAGAAGAGTGTGTGCCACGTCGCTCGATGCTCAAGGCAGAGAATCGTCCATTCTACCGGAGCGGTCGAACGTTTACGCCGGCTGAGCCCGGCAATTCGGAACGGCTCATGCCGCGCGGCCTATGTCGTTTGGCCGGATTTCGGGCAAGCGAAGCCCTCGTTATGATCAGTGTGCTTACACAACTAGAACCAGGAGAATCGATGCAACGCACGTCCGTCAGTCTCGCAGCCGCTGCCTTCGCGGTGTCGCTCTCGCTTTTGAACGCCGTGCACGCGCAGACGATTCAGGCCGGCACCGTCGCCGGAGCAAAGTCCGCCGCGCCCGCGCCTTCGTCGGTTGCCGCGCCCTCTCGCCTCGACGACATCCTCGCACGCCACACGCTGCGCGTCTGCACGACCGGCGATTACAAACCGTACTCGTTCCTGCGTCCGGACGGGCAGTTCGAGGGCATCGACATCGATCTCGCGGAAAGTCTCGCGAAGTCGCTCGGCGCGAAGGCCGAGTATGTGAAGACGTCGTGGTCGAATCTGATGAACGACTTCATCGCGAAATGCGATATCGCCGTGGGCGGCGTCTCGACGACGCTCGAACGGCAGAAGCGCGCGTTTTTCACCGCGCCGTACATGGAAGACGGCAAGACGCCGATCGTGCGTTGCGACGATGTCGAGAAGTATCAGACCGTCGCGCAGATCGATCAGCCGAACGTGCGGACGATCGTGAATCCGGGCGGTACGAACGAACGCTTCGCGAAGCAGTTCTTTGCGCACTCGCAACTGATCGAGTATCCGGACAACGTGACCATCTTCAAGCAGATTCTCGACGGCAAGGCCGACGTCATGGTCACGGACGCATCCGAAACGCTGCTTCAGCAGAAGCTCAATCCGGGGCTGTGCTCGGTGCATCCGGACAAGCCGTTCCAGTTTGGCGAAAAGGCGTATCTGCTGCCGCGCGGCGACGTGCCGTTCCAGCAGTATGTCGATCAGTGGCTGCATCTCGCCCGTTCGTCGGGCGAGTTCCAGGCTGTCTATGACAAGTGGCTGAAGTAGCGGTCAGCGCGCGGCGCGCAAGAGTTCGCCGGTGCGCTCGCCGATCTTGCGCAGCCAGCCGAGCGCCGCGTCGGACTGTGAATGCATGCGGCCGAATCCGTGCGTCATGTCGCGCGCGTCGATCAGCTCGACACGGCCGCCGTTCGCTTGCAGGAAGCGTTCGAGTTCGACGGCGTCGTCATAGAGCGGATCGTACGCCGCCGCGACGACGATCGCGGGCGCCGGCGTGCGCTCGAACGGCTCGGAGAGCGGAAAGGCGCGCACATCGTGCGCCTGCGGTGTTTCACCCGAAAGGAACTGGGTCCAGTACCACTTCATCTCATCGTTCGTGAGACCCGGACCGTTCGCATTGGCGATGCAACTCGGGCTCTCGAACTGACGACGCATGACCGGGTAAAGCAGCAGTTGCAAGCCGACGATGCCCGCGACGCGCTCGTTCGCGCCGCGGGCCGCGACAACCGCCAGATGCGCGCCCGCGCTGTCGCCGCCGACGGCCAGCCGGTCGGTCGCGAAGCCGAGCCGCGACCGGTGCTCCGCGAGCCAGAGCAGCGCGTCGAGCGCGTCTTCGCACGGCGCGGGAAACGGATGCTCGGGCGCGAGCCGGTAGTCGACGCTCGCCACCGCGCATTGCGAGTCGCGCGAGAGCCGTGCGACGAGGCCATCGTGCGTGTCGATATCGCCGACGACCCAGCCGCCGCCGTGAAAGTACACGATCAGCGGCAGCGGGCCGCGGGCCTCTTTCGGCTTGTAGATGCGGGCGGCGAGCGTGCGGCCTTCGAGATCGAGCTGAATATTTTCCGCCGTTACGGCATCGTCGCGCTCTCCGGCGTAGGCTCGAGCGACCTTGCTGAAGCGCTCACGGATCGCCAGCGCGTCCGCGTCGGGCGGCAAAGCCGGAAAAGCGTCCTCGACGGCGCCGTAATAGCGAAGCAGGGCTGCATCAATGCTCATGCGTATCTCCATAGGTTTTCGCGTCGTTATGCGCGCGCGGCCTGCTTTGCGCATCGATTTCATGCGTCCGGGCGTTCGATTTCCGCGAAAAAAATAGAATAATCGCACGAGTTTGAAAATCTGCAATCGCGCGTCAAGTCATCCCGAACGGATTAATCGTCCGAATAACAGACAATATATCGGTCGAAATCTGGACAATCGCGCTCGAAAATTTCCTCCGAGCCTTATCGGGCGCGGGTTACAACCTGAAACACTTTGTTACGGCGACTCGGATTCAATTCGCCCACAATCTGTTGAAACGGTTTCAACACGGATGTATTGGGTCGCGTCGTGCGAAAACAACGTGATCCGATGGCAGGCTGTGGCCGAAGCACTCACATTTGGGGCATCGGTGTTGGGATCGTTATTCGAATGCAAGGCATTCGACACATCCCACGTTTGGTCTCCTCGCGCTAACCCCGTAGCGTGTGGTTTTTAGCGGGCTCCAGGCCCGCTTTTTTTTCGCCCGGACAAACGTTTGCGTTTTGGGATTTCAACACCCGAACGTTTCGTCCAATGACAGAAGGGAGCGCCGCAGCGCTCCCTTTGTCTTTTCACCGCGAAGCAGCGCCGAAGTTCAGGCCGTTTTGGCCTCGGCGATTTTCAGTTCGTCGATCATGCGGGCGCGCATCACGAATTTCTGCGCCTTGCCGGTGACGGTCATCGGCAGTTCGTCGACGAAGCGGATGTAGCGCGGAATCTTGTAGTGCGCGATCTGTCCTTGGCAAAACTCGCGAATTTCCTCCTCGCTCGCCTGCTCGCCGGGACGCACGACGATCCACGCGCATACTTCCTCACCGTATTTCTGATCGGGCACGCCGAAGACCTGCACCGACTGCACCTTCGGATGACGGAACAGGAATTCCTCGATTTCGCGCGGATAGACGTTCTCGCCGCCCCGAATCAGCATGTCCTTCAGGCGGCCGACGATGTTGCAGTAACCTTCCGCGTCGATGGTCGCGAGGTCGCCGGTGTGCATCCATCCGTCGACGATCGCCTCGCGCGTCTTGGCGTCGTCGCCCCAGTAGCCTTTCATCACCGAATAGCCGCGCGTGCACAGCTCGCCGGTTTCGCCGACCGGCACGATATTGCCCAGCGGATCGACGATCTTCACTTCCAGATGCGGCTGAATGCGTCCGACGGTCGTCGTGCGCTTGTCGAGCGGATCGGTCGTCGAGCTCTGGAAGGACACGGGGCTTGTCTCAGTCATGCCGTACGCGATCGTGATCTCGCTGAGATGCATCTTCGACACGACGCGCTTCATCGTCTCGATCGGACACGGCGAACCCGCCATGATGCCCGTGCGCAGCCGGCTCAGATCGTACTTCCCGAAGTCCGGGTGATCGAGTTCGGCGATGAACATCGTCGGCACGCCATGCAGCGCCGTGCATTTTTCTTCGTGCACGGCAGCGAGCGTCGCGGCGGGGTCGAAGGCTTCGCCGGGAAACACCATCGTGCAGCCCGTCGATACGCACGCGAGCACGGCCAGGACCATGCCGAAGCAGTGATACAGCGGCACCGGAATGCACAGCGAATCCTGCTCGGTCAGGCGCATCGCCATTGCGATATAGCGCGCGTTGTTGACGATGTTCCGATGTGTGAGCGTCGCGCCCTTCGGATTGCCCGTGGTGCCGCTCGTGAACTGGATGTTGATCGGATCGT
Organism: Caballeronia sp. ATUFL_F1_KS39; assembly: GCF_023630985.1. Classification (NCBI taxonomy): domain Bacteria; kingdom Pseudomonadati; phylum Pseudomonadota; class Betaproteobacteria; order Burkholderiales; family Burkholderiaceae; genus Caballeronia; species Caballeronia sp. ATUFL_F1_KS39. Next base: position 149,878 of record NZ_JALQDZ010000025.1, read on the forward strand.
CCGGCTTCAGCTTCGCCTCGACTGCGTCGAGCGGCGTCGCGTCGAGCCGTTCGCGACCGGTACGCATCACGTCCTCGAAATTGAGCATGCCGGGCGTCTTGCTCTCGCCCATGCGGATCACGGCGCGCAATTCCGGCAGATTCGCGGCGTGAAGCGCGTTCGGCTCGGCATGCGCGAGTTCGGGCGCGAGCGTCTGCAGCATCTCCAGATATTTCGATGACTTGAACTGCTCGGCCGCGATGATCGCCTTGCAGCCGACCTTGTTCAGCGCATATTCGAGCTCGGCCAGCCGGTACGCCGGATTGATGTTGACGAGCGTGGCGCCCATGCGCGCGGTGGCGAACTGCGTGAGCAGCCATTCGATGCGGTTGGGCGACCAGATGCCGACGCGATCACCCGCCTCGATGCCGAGCGCGAGCAGTCCGCTCGCGAGCACGTCGATCTGATTTGCGAACTCGCGCCACGTCCAGCGGATGTTCTGCTCGCGGAACACGACGGCCGGGCGATCGGGGAATCTCCCAGCGGTTTCGAGAAGGAAGCGCGCAACGGTCGCGTCGCTCAATGGGATGTCGGTCGCGCCGCGAACATAGGAAATGCCGTCGCGCGGTTCGATCTGCGCGCCGGCGTGGGTCGGTTCAGTTGTCATCGATGGTCTCCGCCAATGTGAATCGCCGCCCGGTGAAGGCTAATTGGAGGCCATTGTGCATCGCGAGGACGAGCGCGGGCATTGAGTGTTTCCCGCAATGCCGCTTTCGTGCGATCGGCGAAAGATGCGCTGAATCAATCGCTTACGTGAATCGGAGTGAGCGCCACATAACCGTTATGCAGATTTGCGTGCGCGATTTGCCGATTAGGAGCATAAAAAAAGCAGCCCGAAGGCTGCTTTCTTGACCTGCTGATCGCTGCTGCTCGATGCGTCGTGCGCTTAGTGCTTTGCGTGCGCCTTGCGCAGACGTTGAATCGCCGCGAGTTGAGCCGTCGCGTAAGCGAGTTCCGCTTGCGCGGTCGCGTACTCGAGCTCCGAGGTGTTGTTTTGAATCGCTTCCTCGGCGCGCTTCTTCGCCTGCTCTGCCTTCGCTTCGTCGAGATCCGCGCCGCGGATGGCCGTATCGGCGAGCACGGTCACGATGCCCGGCTGGATTTCGAGAATCCCGCCGGCAACGAACACGAACTCTTCCGTACCGTCTTCCGCCTCGATACGCACCGCACCGGGACGAATGCGCGTGATGAGCGGCGTATGACCCGGCAGAATGCCGAGTTCACCCGCTTCGCCCGGCAGCGCGACGAACTTCGCCTGGCCCGAGAAGATCTGCTCTTCCGCGCTGACGACGTCTACCTTGATGGTTGCCATGTATGTCGACTCCTGTCGTCGGTGTCATGAGTGGACGCCCGCGCTGCGCGGACGTCCGCCTGAAAAACACCCGACTCTTACTGGATCTTCTTGGCCTTTTCGAAGGCTTCGTCGATCGTGCCGACCATGTAGAACGCCTGCTCCGGCAGATGATCGCACTCACCTTCGACGATCATCTTGAAGCCGCGGATGGTTTCCTTCAGCGGCACGTACTTGCCCGGCGAGCCCGTGAACACTTCAGCAACGTGGAACGGCTGCGACAGGAAACGCTGGATCTTACGAGCGCGCGCAACCGACAGCTTGTCTTCCGGCGACAGTTCGTCCATGCCCAGAATCGCGATGATGTCGCGCAGTTCCTTGTAGCGCTGCAGCGTCTGCTGCACGCCGCGCGTGATCGTGTAGTGCTCTTCGCCAATCACGTTCGGGTCGATCTGACGCGAGGTCGAATCGAGCGGGTCCACTGCCGGATAGATACCCAGCGAAGCGATGTCACGCGACAACACGACGGTTGCATCCAGGTGGCCGAAGGTCGTAGCCGGCGACGGGTCGGTCAAGTCATCCGCAGGGACATACACGGCCTGAACGGACGTGATCGAGCCGGTCTTCGTCGACGTGATGCGCTCTTGCAGCTTGCCCATTTCTTCAGCCAGCGTCGGCTGATAGCCCACTGCCGAAGGCATACGGCCGAGCAGTGCGGACACTTCCGTACCCGCCAGCGTGAAACGATAGATGTTGTCGACGAAGAACAGCACGTCGAGGCCTTCGTCACGGAAGTGCTCGGCCATCGTCAGACCGGTCAGCGCGACGCGCAGACGGTTGCCCGGCGGCTCGTTCATCTGGCCGTAGACCAGCGCGACCTTGTCGAGAACGTTCGAGTCCTTCATTTCGTGATAGAAGTCGTTCCCTTCACGGGTACGCTCGCCAACGCCCGCGAACACGGAGTAACCGCCGTGCTCCTTCGCGATGTTGTTGATGAGTTCCATCATGTTCACGGTCTTGCCCACGCCTGCACCGCCGAACAGACCGACCTTGCCGCCCTTCGCGAACGGGCAGATCAGGTCGATAACCTTGATGCCGGTTTCGAGCAGTTCCGTCGACGGCGACAGCTCGTCGAACGAAGGTGCGTTCTGGTGGATCGAACGCGTCGTTTCCGATTCGATCGGACCCGCTTCGTCGATCGGACGGCCGAGCACGTCCATGATGCGGCCGAGCGTCGGCTTGCCGACCGGCACGCTGATGGGCTTGCCCGTGTTCTTGACCATCGTGCCGCGGCGCAGGCCGTCGGATGCACCCAGACAGATGGTGCGAACCACGCCGTCGCCCAGCTGCTGCTGGACTTCGAGCGTCAGTTCGGTGCCTTCCAGAATGAGCGCGTCGTAAATCTTCGGCATTTGCGCACGCGGAAATTCCACGTCGATAACGGCGCCGATGCACTGTACGATCTTGCCTTCTACCAAAGCAGTAGTACTCATCGCATTTCCTTTAGATACTGTGTTCTTTCACGCGGCCGTCAGACCGCTGCGGCGCCGCCGACGATTTCCGACAATTCTTTCGTAATCGCGGCCTGGCGGCTCTTGTTGTAGACGAGCTGCAGTTCGTTGATCACGGTCTTCGCGTTGTCCGACGCGGCCTTCATCGCGACCATGCGCGCGGATTGCTCCGACGCCATGTTTTCCGCGACCGCCTGATAGACGAGCGCTTCGACGTAGCGCACGAGAAGCTCGTCCACCACGGTTTGCGCGTCCGGCTCGTAGATGTAGTCCCACGAGGTCTTCGGCGTGACGCCGTCTTCGTCCTTCGCGTCCAGGTCGTCCACCGACAACGGCAGCAGTTGCTCGATCACCGCTTCCTGCTTCATCGTGTTGATGAAGCGCGTGTACGCGAGGTACACCGCGTTGATCTTGCCTTCCGAATACAGGTCGAGCTGCACCTTGATCGCGCCGATCAGCTTTTCCAGATGCGGCGTGTCGCCCAGTTGCGTGACTTGCGACACGACCTTCGCCTTCAGGCGATTCAGGAAGCCGAGTCCCTTGCCGCCGATCGCCGAAGCTTCGATCTGGACACCGCTTTGATCGAGTTCCTTGATCTTGTTCAGCGACGCACGCAGGATGTTCGTGTTCATGCCGCCGCACAGACCCTTGTCGGTCGTGACGAGGATCAGGCCGGCCGTCTTTGCGCCCTTGTTCTCGACCATGAACGGATGGCGATACTCGGGGTTCGCACGGCTCATGTGCGATGCGATCGAACGGACCTTGTCGGCATACGGACGGGCGGAACGCATGCGCTCCTGGGCGCGGCGCATCTTCGATGCGGCGACCATTTCCATCGCTTTCGTGATCTTGCGCGTGTTCTGCACGCTCTTGATCTTGCCGCGAATTTCCTTCATTCCAGCCATTGCTTACTCCTTGATCGAAGCCGCGCGACGTCCGGTGACATCGCGCGTTGCTCCTCTATCCCGATCAATAAGCGCCCGACTTCTTGAAGTCCTTCAGCGCGGCATGCAGTGCGCCTTCGTCGTCCTTCGACAAGTCTTTATTGTCTTCGATGCGCTTAATCAGATCGCCGTGGCTGGTCTTCAGGAATTCGCGCATGCCCTTTTCGAATGCGAGCACTTGCGAAACTTCGAGATCGTCCAGATAGCCGTTGTTGGCTGCGAACAGCGCGACGGCCAGTTCCCACACTTGCAGCGGCTGATACTGCGGCTGCTTCAGCAGTTCCGTCACGCGGCGGCCGCGCTCGAGCTGCTTGCGGGTGGCTTCGTCGAGGTCCGATGCGAACTGCGCGAACGCGGCGAGCTCACGATACTGCGCGAGGTCGGTACGGATACCGCCCGACAGCTTCTTGATGACCTTCGTCTGAGCCGCACCGCCGACGCGCGACACCGACACGCCCGCGTTGATAGCAGGGCGGATACCGGCGTTGAACAGGTCGGTTTCCAGGAAGATCTGGCCGTCGGTAATCGAGATCACGTTCGTCGGAACGAATGCGGTCACGTCGCCGGCTTGCGTTTCGATGACCGGCAGTGCCGTCAGCGAACCGCTCTTGCCTTTCACTTCGCCGTTCGTGAACTTCTCGACGTACTCTTCCGAGACCCGAGCCGCACGCTCGAGCAGACGCGAGTGCAGATAGAACACATCGCCCGGATACGCTTCGCGGCCCGGCGGGCGGCGCAGCAGCAGCGAAATCTGGCGATACGCCCACGCCTGCTTGGTCAAGTCGTCATAGACGATCAGCGCATCTTGGCCGCGATCGCGGAAGTATTCGCCCATCGTGCAGCCGGCGTACGGCGCGAGGTACTGCATCGCGGCCGATTCCGAAGCCGAAGCCGCCACGACGATGGTGTAAGCCATCGCGCCGGTTTCCTCGAGCTTGCGCACCACGTTCATGATCGACGAAGCCTTCTGGCCGATCGCGACGTAGATACAGATGAGATCCTTGCCCTTCTGGTTGATGATCGCGTCGACGGCCACCGCGGTCTTGCCGCACTGACGGTCGCCGATGATCAGCTCGCGCTGGCCACGGCCGATCGGCACCATCGAGTCGATCGACTTCAGACCCGTCTGCACCGGCTGCGACACCGACTTACGCCAAATCACGCCCGGGGCGATCTTTTCGATTGCGTCCGTTGCCTTCGCGTTGATCGGGCCTTTACCGTCGATCGGGTTGCCGAGCGCGTCGACCACACGGCCGACGAGTTCCGGACCGACCGGCACTTCGAGAATGCGGCCCGTCGTCTTGACGATGTCGCCTTCCGAGATGTGCTCGTACTCGCCGAGAATAACGGCGCCGACCGAGTCACGTTCGAGGTTCAGCGCGAGGCCGAAGGTGTTGCCCGGGAATTCGAGCATTTCGCCCTGCATCACGTCCGACAGGCCGTGGATACGCACGATACCGTCGGTCACGGAGATCACGGTGCCCTGGTTGCGAACGTCCGCGCTCGCTTCAAGGCCCTGGATCCGGCTCTTGATCAGCTCGCTGATCTCAGAGGGATTGAGTTGCATTATTCGCTCCTGATAGTCAATTCTGTTGCGTGCCAGTCATCAGACTCGGTTGATCGCATTAATTCGCAAATTAAGCGGTCAGAGCCGTCTGCATGCTGGCGAGGCGCGCGCGGACCGAGGTATCGAGCACTTCGTCGCCAACCGTCACGCGAACGCCGCCGATCAGCGACTGATCGATTTCGACGGTCGGTTTCAGCTTGCGCTGGAACTTGCGTTCGAGGCTTGCAACGAGGTCGTTCAACTGTTCGCCTTCGAGGGGGAACGCGCTCACGATGTGAGCATCGGCAGCACCTTCACGGGCGTTCTTCAGCTCGTCGAACTGGACGGCGATTTCCGGCAGCAGCGGCAGGCGATGGTTCTCGACCAGCATGCCGACGAAGTTCTTCGCTTGAGGCTGGCTTTGGGCCAACGGCGACTTCACTGCGGCGAGCAGGAGATCGACGATTTGCTGGCGGCTCACCTTCGGGCTCGAAGCGACCGTCTCCACTTCGGGCAGACGCGCAACCTGTGCCAGCTCCTCAACGAAGGTGGACCAGCCCGCGAGATCGCCGGTTTCGGCCACGCGGAACAGCGCTTCTGCGTAAGGACGAGCGATGGTTGCAAGTTCGGCCATGATCAGAGCTCGGTTTTGAGTTGATTCAGCAGATCGGCGTGTGCCTTCTGATCGACTTCGCGCTTCAGAATCTGCTCAGCGCCTTTCACAGCCAGCGCAGCGACTTCGCCACGCAGCGCTTCGCGAGCCTTCACGATTTGCTGGTCGGCGTCGGCCTTGGCTTGCGCAACGATACGCGCGGCTTCGGCTTGAGCGTTGGCCTTGATTTCTTCTGCGACTGCGGCAGCGCGCTTTTCAGCGTCGGCGATGCGTTGCTGGCCGTCGTTGCGCGCTTGCGCGAGTTCCTGGTCGACGCGCTTGTGCGCAGCTTCGAGTTCCGCTTTGCCCTTGTCGGCGGCGGCGAGGCCGTCGGCAATCTTCTTCGAGCGCTCGTCGAGGGCGTTGATCAACGGCGGCCACACGAACTTCATCGTGAACCACGCGAGGATCAGAAACACGACCATTTGCGCAAACAGGGTTGCGTTGAGATTCACGGTGTTTCCTTAAACGTTGCTTGATCGGAGGTGAAACGGTTAAAAGGCGCTCATCGGCTTGTTGAGCTCGATCAGCGCCTCACCCGTTCCGTTCAGCGTCTTTAAAAAGTCAGACGCACACTTCCGAGGAACCTCAGCCTGCGAGCTTCGAGAGCAGCGGGTTCGCGAACGCAAACAGCATTGCCACACCAACGCCGATCAGGAACGCCGCGTCGATCAGACCAGCCAGCAGGAACATCTTGGTCTGCAGCGGGTTCATCAGTTCCGGCTGGCGGGCGCATGCTTCGATGTACTTGCCGCCCATCAGACCGATACCGATACAGGCGCCGATTGCACCCAGGCCGATGATGATGCCGATACCGATGGCGGTCAGACCTTGGATGTTGGCGATGAAAGCTTGCATGATCACTCCTTTGATTAAAGACTTTGGAACTGGATTTATAAAAAACGAAAACCTAAAACCTGAACGATTCCGGAACGTGCCGCAACGCGTCAGTGTGAGTCATGCGCCTGGCCGATGTACACCAGCGTCAGCATCATGAAAATGAACGCCTGCAACAGCACGATCAGAATGTGGAAGATCGCCCAAACCGTGCCCGCGACCACGTGGCCGATGAAGCCGAGCACGGAAGCGTCCGCACCGAACGTCCACATGCTGCCCAGAAGGGCGATCAGCAGGAACAGCAGTTCGCCGGCGTACATGTTGCCGAACAGCCGCATGCCGAGCGACACCGTCTTGGCGACGAACTCGATGATGTTCAGCGCGAGGTTCGGAATCCACAGCAGCGGATGCGCGCCGAACGGAGCCGACAGCAGTTCGTGCACGAAGCCGCCAGCGCCCTTGATCTTGAAGTTGTAGTAGATCATCAGCACGAACACGCCGAGCGCGATACCGATGGTGCCGTTGAGGTCAGCCGTCGGAACGATGCGATGATGCGGAAGGACGTTTTCGAGACCGAGCCAGCCGATGATGCGCGGCGGCAGATCCACGGGGATGAAGTCGAGCGAGTTCATCAGGGCGACCCAGACGAATACGGTCAGCGCGAGCGGAGCGATGAAGCGGCGGCTGCCGTGGATCATCGACTTCGACTGGTCTTCGACCATTTCGACCAGCATCTCGATGGCGCACTGGAAACGGCCGGGAACACCGGACGTCGCCTTGCGTGCAGCAAGACCGAGAATGACGATGGTGATGACACCGCACACGATCGACCAGAACAGCGTGTCGAGATTCCAGACGTGGATGTCGAAGATCGACGTCTGTGCGTGCGTGGAAAGATTCTGCAAGTGGTGCGCAATGTACTCGGACGGATCCAGAGCGTGCGTTCCTTCGCTAGCTGCCATATCGTTAAAGCCACCCAAATTGTCAAAAATCTTTCGCCGCCTGTCGCTTCCGAGCCGCCGCTTCGCGGCGCGGCTCCGGGTCGAGAGGCCCGAGTGCGGCACAACGTCCGCACTTGTTCATACGTGATGCTACTTACAATCCGTGCTGCGGGCACTTACCTGGGACGTCAAGAATCGTCACCGAAGCGCCATTGCAACCCAGTAAGTCTTCAGAGCGACGATGTACGTAACGAGCAGCGGCAACCACAACGCGCTCTTGTACCAGTACGCGACCGCCACGAACATGGCGATCGTCGCTCCCATCTTGAGCGCTTCGCCGATCATCCAGCTCATGATCGTCTCCGCGCCGCTCTTCGCCCGCAGGCGCGCGGCGAACAGAGCGCTCGGCACCCAGCAGATCGCTCCCCCCAGAAATGCGGACAGCGCAGCATCGCCCGGCGGCTTGTAGAACAGCCACCACAACAGCGTCGCACCCAGGGACAAAACCATTTGCGCTGCCACGACCTTAAACGGCGTGACACGCGATGGACGACTCACCTCGGGCCCAAACAGCTTCTGTGCCTGATCCCGCGTGAGCGGAACGATATTATTTTCTTGCGCTTCGGCATCCCACGAGTCGCTCGACGAACTGCGCGGCTGATTTCCGGAGGCGTTTTCATCGCCGGTTGCGTGAGCGTCCGGCGCTCGATTTTCCTCTCGCACCGTCTTCCAACCTTCAACCAAAAGTCCGGGAAAATCACCCTGCGCTTTCGCTGCGCTTTCGAGGTGGCCTAGCTGATAAATCCGGGCGATTGTAAGCGATTGTTGTCACGGATTCAATAGTTTAGGCGCGTCAAAAACCAAGCAGACGAACCTTAAAAAACGGTCTCAAAAGCGAGACTTTCCTTGCAATTGCAAGGAGATTTTCATTCGATGGAGGAGCCTGCGCCGAGCATCAAACGAGCGCCCAGCCGATGACGATTGCCACGATCCAGAACGGGATCGACACCATGTGAAATGGCATCCACATGCCTTTTTCACCCGACAAGCGCACGGCGATGAGATTCGCGAGCGAACCGATTGCGATACCGAATCCACCGACGCTCACGCCAAATGCGAGCGCGCGCCAGTCCTTCGAGAACTCCGCGAGCACGATGGCCGCCGGCACGTTGCTGATGGCCTGCGACAGCACCGCGCCCGCCGCATACGCTCGCATCGGCGTATCGATGCCTATATGGCCGATGCCTGCGTGAATCGACGGCAAGGCGGCCGCGCTGCGCAGCACGATGAACATCATCACGAAGATGAGGAGCAGCAGCCAGTCGATCTTCAACACGACTTCACGTCGCCACAACAGGAAGACGGCCGCCAGAACGGCCAGCGCCGGGCCGGCGTGATGCGCATCGGCGAGCGCGACGAACGCCGCAAACGCGAGCACGCTGACACCGCACAGCACGCGATCGACGCGATGTTCCTCGACATCGCCGGAAAGATCCAGCGGCTCCGCGCGGAACATCGCGAACGTGACGATGCCGAGCAGCGCCATCAACGCGGCGCACAGCGGCAGCATCGCCCAGACGAACGCCGGGAAGCCGACGCCGCTCGTCTGCCACAGGAAAAGGTTCTGGGGATTGCCGAGCGGCGTGAGAATCGAGCCTGCGTTGACCGACAGCGCAATGACGATGACGAGCCGTTTGATCGGCAGCGGCGCGAGCTTGTGCAACGACAAGGCGAGCGGCACGACGGCGAAGAGCGCAACGTCGTTGGTCAGCACCGTGGACAGGCCCGCGGCGAGCGCCACGAGCAGCAGCGCCAATGTACGCTCGCCATGAATGTGATGCACGAGGCGATGCGCGGCCCACATCAGGAATCCTGATAATTCGATGGCCTTGGTCAGCACCAGCAGGCCCGCGAGTGTAAGCACCGTCTGCCAGTCGACGAGACCCGGCAGGGACATCCACGGACGTGGGTGGGCGATCTGCAACACGACGAGCGCGAATACCAAAATGGCGAGAACCGGCTCTTTCGAGACGGCCCGCCAGATGCGCGCAAGAAAGTCGGAACGTGTACGGTTGACGTCGAATTCGGACAAGATGTGCGCGGGTCAGGCTGTGGGAGTCGTCGCTTCGATGCTGCCGCGCAGCTTCGTCAGAATGCCTTCGAGCGAGTCGAGCGTGCCGAAATCGATCGTGACTTTTCCGCGCCCTCTTCCGCCCAGCTTGATCTTCACGTTGGCCGATAGCAGATCCGACAACTCTTCTTCGAGCCGACGCGTATCACGTCCGCCGTCGTTTGCGGCGCGTGCTTTTGTCGCAGGCGCTTCCTTGGTCGTCGCCGCGACGAGGCGCTCCGTTTCACGCACCGACAAGCGGCGATTGACGACGTGATTGGCAAGTTGAATTTGCGTCGCTGCGTCGACGGCGAGCAGCGCGCGCGCGTGGCCCATGTCGAGGTCGCCGGCGAGGAGCATCGTCTGAACGGGCGTCGCCAGGTTCAAAAGACGCAACAGATTAGAGACGGCGCTGCGCGAGCGGCCGACCGACTCGGCAGCCTGTTCGTGCGTGAAGCTGAACTCATCGAGCAGGCGCTGGATGCCCTGCGCCTCTTCCAGCGGATTCAAATCCTCGCGCTGGATGTTTTCGATCAGCGCCATCGCTGCGGCAGCCTGATCTGGCACGTTTTTTACCAACACGGGTACTTCATCGAGCCCCGCCAGGCGCGCGGCGCGAAAACGCCGCTCGCCCGCGATGATTTCATAGTGATCGTCGCCGACGGAGCGCACGAGGATCGGTTGCATCAGCCCTTGCGCGCGGATACTCGCCGCGAGCTCCTGAAGCGCGCCCTCGTCCATGCGCGTGCGCGGCTGATACTTCCCGGCCTGCAGCTTGTCGAGCGGCAACACCGACGGCGTGCCTTCACCGCGCACGGCTTCCGTAATGTCGACGCTGCCGCCGAGCAATGCATCCAGGCCTCGGCCCAAACCCTTCTTTTTCATCACAGCGCTCATTTCGGTTCCTCCATCGGCGTGACTGCCGCATCGAATGGGTTTGCTTAGTTGAGGTCGAGCGCACGCACGCGCTCGATCATTTCCGTGCCGAACTGGATGTACGCCTGCGCGCCGCGCGACGATTTGTCGAACACGACACCCGGCAGCCCGTAGCTCGGCGCCTCGGCAAGACGCACATTGCGCGGGATCACGACGTCGAACAGCTTGCTGCCGAAATGCTCTTTCAATTGATCCGACACTTGTTGTTGCAGCGTGATCCGGGGATCGAACATCACGCGCAGCAAGCCGATGACCTTCAGGTCGCGGTTCAGATTGGCGTGAACCTGCTTGATCGTGTTCACGAGGTCGGACAGCCCTTCCAGCGCGAAGTATTCGCACTGCATCGGAATCACGACGCCGTGCGCCGCGCACAACGCGTTGAGCGTCAGCAGCGAAAGCGCCGGGGGGCAATCGATCAGCACGAAGTCATAGTCATCGACTACTTCTTCGATCGCGACGCGAAGAATGCGCTCGCGGTTTTCCATGTCCACGAGTTCGACTTCCGCGCCAGCGAGTTCGCGATTGGCCGGCAGCACGTCGTAACCAACGGCCTCCGGACGGGTACGCGCTTCGCGCAGCGTGACGCCATCGACGAGCACTTCGTAAACCGTGTTCTCGCACGCGGCCTTGTCGATGCCGCTACCCATGGTCGCGTTGCCCTGCGGGTCCAGGTCGATCAGCAACACGCGCTGACCCAGCCCCGCGAGGCTCGCCGCGAGATTGACCGCTGTCGTGGTCTTTCCAACGCCGCCCTTCTGATTTGCGACGCAGAAGATTTTTGCCATCGTTTAGTGTCCTCGTTTCTTCGCTGTCAGAAGATCAGCGTGCCTGGAATGGCGGATGAAAACCTTCAACGAACCGTCATACCGGCTCGACGGCAATCTCGACGAGATGCCGTTCGGCGTCGAGCATCGGCACATTCAAGCGCTCGATGCCGAGCACCGTGGCGCCCGCCGGCACTCGCGCGGCTTCGGCATCTGGCTTCACCCCTTTCATCGCCAGAATCCGCCCGTTGTCCGCAACCAGATGACGCGAAAGTGTAACGAAATCGGAGAGCTCTGCGAATGCGCGCGACACGATTACATCGAATTTTTCCGGTACTTCGATGCCTGGACGTAAACTTTCGACGCGCCCGGTTACGACAGACAGATTGTTCAGACCTAACTGGGCCTTCGCCTGCGACTGAAAAGCTGTTTTCTTGTGGACGATGTCATTCAACGTCACACGCACATCTGGCTGCGCGATCGCCAGCACGACGCCGGGCAAACCGCCGCCCGAACCGACGTCCAGCAGAGTCGACGGATTTCGCGCGGATACAGCCGGGACGATCGCGAGCGAATCCAGAATGTGCTGGATCAGCATCTGCTGCGGGTCGCGGATTGCCGTCAAGTTATAGACGGAGTTCCACTTGGCGAGCAGCGCGACATAATCGAGTAATTTCTGGCTTTGCGAAGACGACAGCGCGAGGCCGAGCGCGGCGACGCCCTTTTCGAGCGTCGTCGCCAGAGTTTGGTTGCGCTCCGTCATTGAACCGCCGTCGTATTACCGCTTGCCGAATCGTCGCTAGGCGAGTTGCGGCCGCGACGTCCCGCGCCGCGCTTCAGATGCACCATCAGCAGCGAGATCGCGGCCGGCGTAATGCCCGAGATTCGCGATGCCTGACCGATGGTCTCGGGCCGGTGCTGAATCAGTTTCTGGCGAGCTTCAAACGACAGGCCGCGGACTTCGTTGTAGTCGAGACCTTCGGGCAGGCGCGTATTTTCCTGCGCGCCGTTCCGCACGATTTCGTCCGCTTGCCTGTCGATGTAACCTTGGTACTTCACGCCGATTTCGATTTGCTCCTTGATCTGGCTGAGAAGAACCGAATCCTCCGCTAACGGCGCGTCCGGGCCACACGCTCCGTCGCGCAGCGCGCAGATGCCGTCGTACGAAACACCCGGCCGGCGCAGCAGATCCGCCAAGCTGTACTCATGGTCGATCGGCTTGCCGAGGAACGCGGTCGCCTCTTCGGCCGGCAGCGTCTTCGGGTTGACCCATGTCGAGCGAAGACGCTGTGTTTCACGTGAAACAGCGTCGCGCTTGCGGCTGAACGCGTCCCAGCGAATATCGTCGATGACACCGAGCTCGCGGCCAATTTCCGTGAGACGCATATCCGCGTTGTCCTCGCGGAGCGACAGACGGTACTCCGCGCGGCTCGTGAACATGCGGTACGGCTCAGATACGCCCCGCGTCACGAGATCGTCTACGAGCACGCCCAGATACGCCTGATCTCGACGCGGCGACCACGCCTCTTTACCTTGGACTTGGCGTCCGGCGTTGATTCCCGCAAGCAAGCCTTGCGCAGCTGCCTCTTCGTAGCCGGTCGTACCGTTGATCTGTCCGGCGAAGAACAAGCCGTTGATCGCCTTCGTTTCCAACGACGCCTTCAGCGCCCGCGGATCGAAGTAGTCGTATTCGATCGCATAGCCAGGACGAAGGATGTGCGCGTGCTCCAGGCCCCGCATCGAGCGCACGAGCTCGAGTTGCACGTCGAACGGCAGACTCGTGGAGATGCCGTTTGGATAGAACTCGTTCGTGGTCAGTCCTTCCGGCTCCAAGAAGATCTGGTGCGCTTCTTTCGAAGCGAAGCGGTGGATCTTGTCCTCGATCGACGGGCAATAGCGCGGTCCGACGCCTTCAATAACGCCCGTATACATCGGCGATCGATCGAGTCCGGAGCGGATGATGTCATGCGTCCGCGCATTCGTGTGCGTGACCCAGCACGGCAATTGACGCGGATGCTGCTCTACTCGACCCAGAAACGAGAACACCGGGATCGGATCGAGGTCGCCCGGTTGCTCTTCGAGCTGAGAGAAATCTATCGTGCGGCCATCGATGCGCGGCGGCGTGCCCGTTTTGAGACGGCCCTGAGGCAGCTTCAATTCCTTCAGACGCGCGGAAAGCGACACCGCAGCGGGATCGCCCGCGCGACCGCCGACATAGTTATTCAGACCAACGTGGATCTTCCCATTGAGGAACGTCCCTGCGGTCAGTACGACGGCGCGCGCGCGAAAACGCAGACCCACCTGGGTCACAGCACCGACGACGCGATCGCCCTCGACCATCAAATCATCGACCGCTTGCTGGAACAGCCAGAGATTCGGTTGATTTTCCAGCCGGTGGCGGATCGCCTGCTTGTACAGAAGGCGATCAGCTTGGGCGCGCGTCGCCCGCACCGCCGGCCCCTTCGACGAATTGAGAATGCGGAACTGAATGCCGGACTCGTCCGTCGCCGCAGCCATGGCGCCACCGAGCGCGTCGACCTCCTTGACGAGATGGCCTTTGCCAATCCCGCCGATGGACGGATTACAGCTCATCTGACCGAGGGTCTCGATGTTATGGGTCAAAAGCAGCGTTTTGCAGCCCATACGCGCGGAGGCGAGCGCCGCCTCAGTGCCCGCGTGACCGCCTCCGACGACGATCACATCAAATTCTGTGGGATAAAGCATTGGGATATCGTGTGCGAACGACACGAACCTGAAGAGAGAATAGCTTTGAATTATAACGGTTTCTTCCCGCCCTCGAATTCGGTCAAACGGGCAGAGACGAAAAAAATGGCGTGTTTCACGTGAAACACGCCATCGGTGGGCACCGCCGTTGTGGCGTCTAAGCCACTTTTTTCGTCAGGCCAAGATAAGTCTCGATAACTTGGGGATTGTGTTGAAGCGCATCGGCGTTCCCTTCGAGGGCAAACTCACCCGTTTCGAGAACATAGCCGTAGTCGGAGATTTGCAGCGCCGCGCGTGCATTTTGTTCAATCAGCAGCGTGGCAACGCCCGTCTGACGCAGAGCGCTGATGATATGGAAAATCTCCTTGACGATCAGCGGCGCCAGCCCGAGGCTCGGCTCGTCGAGCATGAGAAGTTGCGGCTTACCCATCAGCGCGCGACCCACCGCTAGCATCTGCCGCTCTCCACCCGACAAGGTTCCGGCCGCTTGCTTCCGCCGTTCCTTCAGTCGCGGGAAAAGCTGAAATACATGATCGAGCTGATCAAGGTAATTCCGTTCGCCTGCCTTCTTACGCCGATAAGCGCCGAGCACGAGGTTGTCCTCTACCGCCATCGTCGCGAATAGCTCGCGTTTTTCCGGCACCAGGCACATTCCACGTGCGACACGACGCTCGATCGGTAACGCAGAGATATCTTCTCCAAGATACCGCACAACGCCCTTCGAATGCCCCGTCTGCGGCAGCGCACCCATGATCGCGTTAAGCAGCGTCGACTTTCCCGCGCCGTTCGGCCCGATGACGGAAACGATCTGCCCCGCGCCGACGGTGAGCTTGCCGTCGTGCAACGCCTCGACCTTGCCGTAGCGTACCGACAAGCCGTCCACTTGAAGAATCGGATCTGCCATCACTCCACCCCACCCAAATATGCTTCGAGCACCGCAGGATCCTTCTGGACTTCTGTCGGCAATCCTTCGGCGATCTTGGTGCCGAACTCCATCACCACAAGCCGATCCGTCAGATTCATCACGAAGTCCATGTCGTGTTCGACCAGAAGAATGCTCATCCCTTCGGCGCGAAGTTTTCGCAGCAAGTCAGCCAGTTGTAGCTTTTCCTGATACCGCAAGCCGGCGGCAGGTTCGTCCAAGAGCAACAGAGTCGGATCGCAGCACAGCGCGCGAGCGATTTCCAGAATCCGCTGCTGACCCAGCGCGAGACTCCCCGCTTCGCTATAAATATGCTTCTCCAGCCCGACGCGCTTGATCTGCTTCGCGGCCTCCGCCATCAGCCGCGCTTCCTCCGCCGCATTCAGACGGACGACGCTGCGCCAGACGCCCGTATTGCCACGCAGATGCGCTCCGATCGCGACGTTCTCCAGAACGGTCATCCCCGGCAGCATCTTGACGTGTTGAAACGTCCGCCCGATGCCACGTTTGACGATCTCGCGCGAAGTCAGCTTCTCGATGCGTTCGCCGTGAAAACTGATCGCGCCGCTCGTCGCTTGAAGCACGCCTGTGACGAGATTGAACGTCGTGGATTTGCCTGCGCCGTTTGGTCCGATCAAACCGATGATCTCGCCGGCCTTCACCTCGAAACTGACATCATTCACCGCGACGAGCCCACCGAACTGCTTGCGCGCCTTGTCGACAACCAGCAAGCGCTCGCCCGCCGTGGGTTTGCTGCGCTGCGGCAGGGCGTCGCCGTGATCTGGAACCTGAGCGCGAGGACCACGAGGAAAGATGCGCGCGACGAACGGCCATACGCCCTGTCTCGCGTATTGCAACAGCAGAACCATCACGACGCCGAAAACGATGATCTCAAAATTGCCGTTGGCGCCGATCAGCTTGGGCAGAAGCGTCTGCAGATAATCCTGCAGAACGGTGAGGATCGTCGCACCGAGAATCGCACCCCAGACGTGCGACACGCCGCCGACCACCGCCATGAACAGGAACTCGATGCCGTGATTCAGCCCGAACGGCGTCGGATTCACCGCACGCTGCAAGTGCGCGTACAGGAAGCCGGAAATGGCCGCCAGAACTGCTGCATAAATGAAGATGACCACGCGCATCCACGCAGTATTGACGCCCATCGCCTCGGCCATCGTGCCGCCTCCGCGCAATGCGCGAATCGCGCGGCCGGGCCGACTATTAAGCAGATTCTGAACAGATATCACCGCGAGCAGCACGACGACCCAGATCAGGTAGTAGATGCTGCGCCCCGATTCGAGCTGCCAGCCGAACACGTTGAGCACCGGAATCCCATTGATGCCGTCGTACTTGCCGAGCAGTTCCATGTTGCCGAACAGATAGAACAGCGAGAGGCCCCACGCGATCGTCCCGAGCGGCAGAAAGTGCCCGGACAGACGCATGGTGATAAGACCGAGCAGCAGCGCGATAAATGCCGTCAGCACGACGCCTGCGATGAGCGCGAGCCACGGCGAGACGCCATAGCGCGTCGTCAGGAAGGCCGTCGCGTATGCGCCCACGCCGACAAACGCAGCCTGGCCGAAGCTCGTCATCCCGCCGATGCCCGTCAGCAGAACGAGGCCGATCGCGACGATCGAATAGAGGCCGATGTAGTTCAGCAGCGTGATCCAGTACTCGGGCACGGCGACCGGCCCGGGCAGAATCGGCAACGCGAAAACGATCAGCAGAAAGATCCAGAAAGAACGGAATTTCATCGGCTCACTCCTCGTCCTCATCCGAATGCGGGCTCGCCAGGCTTCGCCACAGCAGCACCGGAATAATCAGCGTGAAGACGATCACCTCCTTGTACGCGCTCGCCCAGAACGACGAATACGATTCGAGCAGACCCACGAGCAGCGACCCCGCCGCCGCGAGCGGATAGCTCACCAGACCGCCGACGATCGCGCCCACGAAACCCTTCAGGCCGATCAGAAAGCCCGAGTCGTAGTAGATCGTCGTGATGGGCGCGACGAGCACGCCGCAGAGCGCGCCGAGCCCGGCCGCGAGCGTGAACGCGAGGCGACCCGCCTGTGTCGTGCCGATGCCCACGAGCCGCGCGCCCAGACGATTCACCGACGTCGCGCGCAACGCCTTGCCGGAAATCGAGCGATCGAAGTAGAAGTACAGCGCGACGATCAACACGACAGCCGTCCCCACGACCCACAGGCTTTGCCCGGAGATCGATACGCTGCCGAGATTGAAGTTGGCGTCGGAGAATGCCGTCGTGCGCGATCCTTCGGCGCCGAACATCACGAGCCCGAGGCCGACCATCGCGAAGTGCACGGCGACCGCGACGATCAGCAGCAACAGCGTGCTCGCCTCCGCGATCGGCTCATAGGCGAGGCGATAGACGAACGGCCCCATCGGCACGACGATGAGAAGCGTCAGCGCGATCTGGGCCAACATCGGCAAAGGCTGCGCAAAAGCGGCTTGCGTAATGCCCCAAACCGCAACGGGAAACAGCAGATACTTGCCGGCCAGGACGGCGAGCAAGCGTCCGATCTGGTGATATCGCGAAGGATGCCGAACGATGCCAGCGAGTTCGGCGATAAAGCACCCGACGCCCATCGCGATGAGCAAATAGCAGGTGGCGGGCAGCTTCTGCGTCTGCAGCGCGGCCAGCGTGAGCGCGCCATACGCGACGAACTCGCCCTGCGGAATGAAAATGACGCGTGTCACGGAGAACACGAGCACCAGCGCGAGCGCGAGCAACGCGTAGATCGCGCCCGTGGTGATCCCGTCCTGCGCGAGGATCGCCGCAATCGATAAGTCCATACTTCCTCTTTGGAGCTTCTTGTGAAACATGGTCAAGCGGCGCGCCGTTGCCGGTGCGCCGCTTGTTCTACGAGATCATCTCGAATTTAAGAAACAGGAACGCGCGGGTAAGGCGCGTTCCACGACATCAGTCGTTCAGCAGCTTCCACTTGCCGTCGACGATCTGCACCATCACGCGCGCGCGATTGTCGAAGCCGTTGTGATCGGTCGGCGTCATGTTCATGATGCCGTGCGACACCGGCAGATCCTTGAGGTTTTCGAGCGCCGCGCGCAGCGCTTCGCGGAACTCCGGCGTGCCCGGCTGGCCCTTCTTCAGCGCTTCGGGAATCGCGCGCTGAAGCATCTGCCCGGCGTCCCAAGCGTGGCCGCCGAACGTCGACAGCGAACCCGCGCCGTAGGCCTTCTCGTACGCGTCCTTGTACGCCGCCGACGACTTCTTAACCGGATTGCTCTCCGGCAATTGCTCGGTGACGAGCACCGGACCGGCGGGCAGGATCTCGCCCTCGCAATCCTTGCCGCACACGCGCAGGAAGTCGTTGTTGGCGACGCCGTGCGTCTGATAGACCTTGCCCTTGTAGCCGCGCTCCTTCAGCGCCTTCGCCGGCAGCGCGGACGGCGTGCCCGCACCCGCGATCAGCACCGCGTCGGGGTTCGCGCCCATCGTCTTCAGCACCTGGCCGGTCACGGACGTGTCCGTGCGGTTGAAGCGCTCGTTCGTGACGATCTTCAGCTTGTGCGCCGTGGCCGCCGTGTTGAACACGTTGTACCAGCCGTCGCCGTAGGCATCGGCGAAGCCGATGAAGCCCACGGTCTTCACGCCGTGCTTCTCCATGTAGCTCGCGATCGCGTCGGCCATGAGCGCGTCGTTCTGCGGCGTCTTGAAGACCCACGCTTTCTTCGCGTCCATCGGCGAGATGATCGCGGCCGAGGCGGCCATCGAGATCATCGGCGTCTTGCCCGCGGCGGCCGGGTCGATCATCGCGAGCGAGTTTGGCGTCACGGTCGAGCCGACGATCGCATCGACGTGATCTTCGTCGATCAGCTTGCGCGTGTTCTGCACGGCTCGGCTCGTGTCGGAACCGTCGTCGAGCACGATCCATTCGACCGACTTCCCGCCGATTTCCTTGGGCAACAGCGCGACGGTATTTTTCTCGGGAATCCCGAGCGATGCCGCCGGTCCCGTCGCCGAGAGCGTCACGCCGATCTTCACTTGCGCGAGCGCCGCGCCCGCGCCCGCGAACACGCTGCCCGCGATGGCGAGCGCGATGCCGGTCTTGATCCATGCCTTCTTCGTTTTCATTGCTTGTCTCCAAACGCGCACACTGGCGGTGCGTTGCTGCGAGTTGTTATCGATGCGACTTTCGAGGCCAATCAAAGAGCCGCCCCAATCTATTTACCGCGATACTGCGTGCCAAGGCTCGTTTTCCCTGACCGTTGCGCCCTCTTCTTCGTCGGGGCTTTCGTTGCACAGCGCAGAAAAAAGGCGCGTTCGAAACGACGCGCCTTTTTTCCTCGAATCAGTTCACATGCGATTGCGTCAGTTGCCCGAGAGCTTCCACTTGCCGCCTACGATCTCCACCATCACGCGGGCGCGCTGGTCCAGTCCGGAGTGATCGTTGGGGCTCATGTTGAAGATGCCGTGCGATGCAGGCAGATTCTTCGTCTCTTCGATGGCCGCGCGCAGCGCTTCGCGGAACGCCGGCGTGCCGGGCTGGCCCTTCTTCAGCGCAATGGGAATCGCGCGCTGCAGAATGAGGCCCGCGTCCCACGCGTGACCGCCGAAGGTCGACACCGAACCCGCGCCGTAGGCGCCTTCATACGCTTTCTTGTACGTGAGCGCGGCCTGCTTCACGGGATTGCTGTCGGGCAACTGCTCCGCGACGAGCAGCGGTCCGGCGGGCAGGAACGTGCCTTCGCAATCCTTGCCGCACACGCGCAGGAAGTCGTTATTGGCGACGCCGTGCGTCTGATAGATCTTGCCCTTGTAGCCGCGCTCCTTGAGCGTCTTCTGCGGCAGCGCGGCCGGCGTGCCCGCGCCCGCGATCAGCACCGCGTCCGCGTTCTGCGACATCGTCTTGAGCACCTGGCCCGTCACCGATGCGTCGTTGCGTGCGAAGCGCTCGTTCGCGACGATCTTCAGCTTCGCGAGATCGGCCGCTTTCGAGAATTCCTTGAACCAGCTCTCGCCGTAGGCATCGGAGAAGCCGATGAACGCGACCGTCTTCACGCCATGATTCGACATGTGCTGCGCGATGGCGGTGGCCATCAGAATGTCGTTCTGCGGCGTCTTGAAGACCCACGCCTTTTTCGCATCCATCGGTTCGACGATGCTCGCGGCTGCGGCCATCGAGATCATCGGCGTGTGCGTTTCAGCGGCGATGTCGGTCATCGCGAGCGAGTTCGGAACGACGGTCGAGCCGACGAGCGCATCGACATGATCTTCGCTCGTCAGCT
The DNA here is from genome assembly GCF_023630985.1 of Caballeronia sp. ATUFL_F1_KS39. Classification (NCBI taxonomy): domain Bacteria; kingdom Pseudomonadati; phylum Pseudomonadota; class Betaproteobacteria; order Burkholderiales; family Burkholderiaceae; genus Caballeronia; species Caballeronia sp. ATUFL_F1_KS39. Next base: position 170,363 of record NZ_JALQDZ010000025.1, read on the forward strand.
TGCGCACGTTTTTCACGGCCTGCGTGGAATCGGTGGCGTCGTCGAGAACGATGTATTCCACCTTCTGCCCGGCGACCTCCTTCGGAAGCAACGAAACGGTGTTCTTCTCGGGAATGCCAAGCGACGCCGCCGGGCCCGTTGCCGAAACCGTCACGCCGATTTTCACGTCCGCCAAAACCTGATTGCTGATTACCGCCGATAATGCCGCGACGGCCATTGCGACCGCCTTTCCGCGTAATGCCAACTTCATTGATTTGCGCCCCGTAAATCGTGCTTATGCGTAAAGAATCGCCTGCGGATATGTCCGTGATTCGCGCCGCTTCGAATCGCCGACCGACGGGTCGGGAAATGCAGTTTAGCGGACGAAAGCGCCGGGCAGCAAGCCTTTTGAAGGGTCTTCCCGGGCTTCGAACGTTGTTTTTTCAGCGCTTTTCCGACGACGCCGCACGCATCCCTAAACCCTCGGGAAAACCCCGCCTTAAATCCGTCGAGGGATTAATTCGTATTATCGACGGGCAAATAAAAAAGCGCTGTTGGACTCATCCAACAGCGCTTTTCGGTCGGGCACTTCGTGCCTCATGTCTCCTCGTTCTCCACCTCAAAAATCTGGGTGCAACAGAACTAGGACGCATGTTAAAGAACGCAACAGTGCCCGGCAACCTAGCATTTACCCTAGTGGTGCACAAAAGCACCTCAACGGGGCGTATTTCTTGCAATACAGCGCGCTTCTCGCGAAGCCCCAATTAATTCGCAATTCAAAGTAAATCGCTTCAGCCTTGCAGCGGCCGAACCCGCGCAACGATCTCCCCGACGATTCCGCGACGGAACGCCAGCACGCACGCGATGAAGATGACGCCCGTCACGATCGTCACCGATTCGCCCAGCGAGTTGAACCACGTTACGCCCGTGAGCCGCGCGATGCCGCTGCCGATATCGCCGAGCCGGTCTTCCAGCGCGACGATGATCGCCGCGCCGAGCAGCGGGCCGAACATCGTGCTCATGCCGCCGACGAGGGTCATCAGCACGACGAGGCCGGACATCGTCCAGTGCGCGTCGCCCAGGGTTTCGAAGCCGAGCACGAGCGTCTTCGTCGCGCCCGCGAAACCCGCGAGCCCCGCCGACAGCACGAACGCGAGCAGCTTGTAGCGCGACGTGTCGTAGCCGAGCGAAATAGCGCGCGGCTCGTTCTCCTTGATCGCGATCAGCACTTGCCCGAACGGCGAATGCACGATGCGCACGATCAGCGCGAACGCGAGCAGCATCACCACGAGCACGACGTAATACAGCGTGATGTCGTTGCCGAGATCGATCGCGTTGAACAGCTTGCCGCGCGGCACGCCTTGCAGACCGTCTTCGCCATGCGTGAACGGCGCCTGGAGGAAGACGAAGTACACCATCTGCGCGAGCGCGAGCGTGACCATCGCGAAGTAGATGCCCTGGCGCCGAATCGCGATCAGGCCGGCGACGAGACCGAGCAGCGTCGCCGCCGCCGTGCCCGCGAGCACGCCGAGCTCCGGCGTGAAGTTGAGCGTCTGGATCGCGTAGCCGGCCACGTAGCCCGCGGAAGAGAGGAACATCGCGTGCCCGAACGACAGCAGCCCCGTATAGCCGATCAGCAAATTGAACGCGGCTGCGAAGAGCGCGAAGCACAGCACTTTCATCATGAACAGCGGATACACGCCGACGAACGGCGCCACGATCAGGCCGATCAGCAACAGGCCGTAGAGCGCTTTTCTCTGCATCATTTTTCCTTGCCGAAGAATCCTGCCGGGCGAATCATCAACACGATCGCCATGATGACGAAGACGACCGTCGCGGACGCTTCCGGATAGAACACGCGCGTCAAGCCTTCGATCACGCCGAGCAAGAGACCCGTGAGGATCGAGCCCATGATCGAACCCATGCCGCCGATCACGACCACTGCGAACACCGTGATGATCATCGACTGGCCCATCAGCGGCGACACCTGAATCACCGGCGCCGCGAGCACGCCTGCGAACGCCGCGAGCGCGACGCCGAAGCCGTAGGTGAGCGTGATCATCATCGGCACGTTGACGCCGAACGCCTCGACGAGCTTCGGATTCTCCGTGCCCGCGCGCAGATAAGCGCCGACGCGCGTCTTCTCGATCACGAACCACGTCGCGAAACACACGACGAGCGACGCCACGACCACCCACGCGCGATAGTTCGGCAGGAACATGAAGCCGAGATTGGTCGCGCCTTGCAGCAGCGACGGCACGTCGTAAGGCTGCCCCGACGAACCGTAGATCGAGCGAAACACGCCTTCGATCACGAGCGTGAGGCCGAACGTGAGCAGCAGCCCGTAGAGATGATCGAGCTTGTAGAGCCAGCGCAGCATCGATCGCTCGACGAAAACGCCGAACAGCCCGACGATGACGGGCGCGAGCACGAGCATCGCCCAGTACGGGACGTTGAAGTAGGAAGCGCCCATCCATGCGAGCATCGCGCCCAGCATGAAGAGCGCGCCGTGCGCGAAGTTGATGACGTTGAGCAAGCCGAAGATCACCGCGAGCCCGAGGCTCAGGATCGCGTAGAACGAGCCGTTCACCAGCCCGAGCAGCAGCTGGCTCATCATCGCGGCGAGTGGAATGCCGAAAATTTCCATTGAACCTGCCGTCAGAAACGTGTTGACGCGGTTGCGGCGGCCGAGCGGCCCTCTTGGCCGCCCGCCTCGCGAACGCGCTGAATCACCGCCGAACGCTTACTTCCAGAGCTTGCAGCGCGACTCCGCCTTCGTGCCGAACGCCTGATCGCCCGGAATCGTCGCGGTGATCTTGTAGTAGTCCCACGGCTCCTTCGATTCCGACGGCTTCTTCACTTCCATCAGATACATGTCGTGGATCATCGAACCGTCTTCGCGGATGTAGCCCTTCGCGTAGAAGTCGTCGATCTTCGTCTTCTTGAGCTGCGCCATGATCTTGTCGCCGTCGGTCGTGCCCGCCGCCTTCACCGCGTTCAGGTAGGCCATCACGGCGGAATAGTCCGCTGCCTGCAGGCTCGACGGCATCTTCTTCATCTTGCCGAAGTAGCGCTGCGCCCATTTGCGCGTGTTCTCATCCTTGTTCCAGTACCAGCTGTCCGTCAGGACGAGACCCTGCGTCGTTTCGAGCCCGAGGCTGTGGATATCGTTGATGAAGATGAGCAGCGCGGCGATCTTCATCGACTTGGTGATGCCGAATTCCTTCGCGGCCTTGATCGAGTTGATCGTGTCGCCGCCCGCGTTCGCGAGGCCGAGCACCTGCGCCTTCGATCCCTGCGCCTGCAGCAGGAACGACGAGAAGTCCGACGCCGACAGCGGATGACGCACTTCGCCGAGCACCTGGCCGCCGTTCGCCTTCACGACGTCGGCCGTATTCTTTTCGAGCGCCTTGCCGAACGCATAGTCGGCGGTGAGGAAGTACCACGTCTTGCCGCCCTGCTTCGTCACCGCGGAACCGGTGCCTTTCGCGAGCGCCATCGTGTCGTACGCGTAGTGCACCGTGTACGGCGAGCATTGCTCGTTGGTCAGGTTGTCCGCGCCCGCGCCGATGTTGATGTACGGCGTCTTCTTCTCCGCCGCGACTTGCGCGGTCGAGAGCGCCGTCGCCGAATTCGTGCCGCCGATGATCGCGTTCACGCCGTCGCGGTCGATCCATTCACGCGCGCGCGATGCCGCGATATCCGCCTTGTTCTGGTGATCCGCATAGACGAGTTCGATCGGCTTGCCGTTCACCTTGCCGCCGAAGTCCGCGATCGCCATGCGAATGGCTTCGAGGCCGCCCTGGCCGTCGATGTCCGCGTAGAGGCCCGACATGTCGGTGACGAAACCGATCTTCACGGTGTTGCCGTCGGCGGCGTTGGCGCTCGTGCTCATCACCGCCACACTCGCCGCCGCAGCCGCAAAGCACAGAGTAGAGAGGCGCGCGAGGGTCTTCTTTTTCATTCCAGTCTCCATGAGTTTTGATTTGTTGCGGTGTTACTGGTGTTGCCCTTCTTTCCGGCGTGCCGCGTTCGGGATCGATTACACCCCGAGCAATTCGTGCAGCACCGGCATCTTCGCTTCGAGTTCCCCCGCGCCGAAATGCTCGACGATGTTTCCGTGCTCCATCACGTAAAAGCGGTCCGCGAGCGGCGCCGCGAAACGAAAATTCTGTTCGACCATGACGATCGTGTAGCCGCGCGACTTCAGCATGAGGATCATGCGCGCGAGTGTCTGCACGATGACCGGCGCGAGACCTTCCGAGATTTCATCGAGCAGAAGCAGATTCGCGCCCGTGCGCAGAATGCGCGCGACGGCCAGCATCTGCTGCTCGCCGCCCGAAAGACGCGTGCCCTGGCTCGCGCGGCGCTCTTTCAGGTTCGGGAACATCGAATAGATCTCGTCGAGCGACATCGCGTCCTTCTGCTTGCCGATGAGCGGCGGCAACAGCAGGTTTTCCTCGCACGACAAGCTCGAAAAAATGCCGCGCTCCTCCGGACAATAGCCGACCCCGTAATGCGCGATCTTGTGTGTGGCGAGCCCGATGGTTTCGTGTCCCGCGACGCGAATCGAGCCCGTCCTGCGCCCGGTCAGGCCCATGATGGCGCGCAGCGTCGTCGTGCGGCCCGCGCCGTTGCGGCCGAGCAGCGTGACCACTTCGCCGCGATTCACCTTGAGGTCCACGCCATGCAGAATGTGCGATTCCCCGTACCACGCCTGCAATCCCGAGATTTCCAGCGCGGGCACATTGCCCGCCGCGCCGTTCGCCTCGCGCGAGCGGCGCTCCTCCACGATCGTACTCATGCATGCGCTCCGGTGAGCGCCGCATCGGCGCTGCCCATGTAGGCTTCCATCACGAGCGGATTCTTCGACACTTCCGCGTAGCTGCCTTCGGCCAGCACTTCGCCGCGCTGAAGCACGGTGATGGTGTCGGAGATGCCCGCGATGACGTTCATGTTGTGCTCGACCATCAGGATGGTGCGGCCCGCCGATACTTTCTTGATGAGCGCCGTCACGCGGTCGACGTCTTCGTGGCCCATGCCTTGCGTCGGTTCGTCGAGGAGCATGAGTTCGGGCTCCATCGACAACGTGGTCGCGATCTCCAGCGCGCGCTTGCGGCCGTACGAAAGCTCGACAGTTTTGGTATCGGCGAAATCGGTGAGGCCGACTTGCGTGAGCAGATCCATCGCGCGGTCGTTGAGCGCGTCGAGAGAACGCTCGCTGCGCCAGAAATGAAACGACGTACCCAGTTGCCGCTGCAAGCCGATACGCACGTTCTGCAGCACGGTCAGATGCGGAAACACGGCGGAAATCTGAAACGAGCGGATGATGCCGCGCCGCGCGATATGCGCCGGCCGCTCGCGCGTGATGTCCGTGCCGTTGAAAACGATCTGGCCCGCAGTGGGTTCGAGGAACTTGGTGAGCAGGTTGAAGCAGGTTGTCTTGCCTGCGCCGTTCGGTCCGATCAGCGCATGGATCGAACCGCGGCGAACGCGCAGGTTCACGCCATTCACGGCCGTGAAGCCTTTGAATTCCTTCGTGAGTCCTCGCGTTTCAAGAATGGTGTCGCCGAGAATCATGTCCCCTTCCATGCGAAGTGAGACGCTGGGGCAAACTCTGTTCGCCTGCGCCTTATTTTTTCTTTCCGCGCGCACCCGAACGTTGTCTCCATTCCGGTACTGCTTCGCTTCGCGCGTCGCTGTTGCGGCCGCACAAAGTGTGCACGTGGCATGCCGAGCATCACTAATTCCGGGGCCATTGTCGCGCCAATGATGCAGCGCAATCATTGGGATTTGCACTTACTAACGATTTGCTTGGAGTCCCGCCGCATGCACGTTATGGGGGCATGGGGAATGCTTATGCAGGGCGCAAATAAGCGATGACTGATCGAGCGTCATGCGCGCGTCATGCATACGTCATTCATCACGTCACGCGAGCGCCGTCGCGATCACTTCCTGCGCTTCGACGCTGCGCCGGTCTTCGCGGATCATGTCGCTCGCGCGCTCGGCGATCATCAGCGTCGGCGAATTCGTATTGCCCGATGTGATCGTCGGCATCACCGATGCATCGACGACGCGCAGGCCGCGCACGCCGATCACGCGCAGGCGGCTGTCGACGACCGCCCCCGGATCGTTGTCCGTGCCCATGCGGCATGTGCCGACCGGATGAAAGATCGTCGTGCCGACCTTGCCCGCCGCTTCGACGAGTTCTTCCTGCGTCTGAAACTGAATGCCGGGCAAGATCTCTTCCGGCGCATAACGCGCGAGCGCGGGCGCGCCGGCGATGCGCCGCGTGAGGCGCAACGCATTCGCGGCGACTTCGCGGTCGCGGTCCGTCGACAGATAATTCGGCGCGATCAGCGGCGCCGCATGGGCATCGGGCGATTCGATATGCACGCTGCCGCGCGATGTCGGCCGCAGATTGCACACGGATGCCGTGAACGCATTGAACGCGTGCAGCGGTTCGCCGAAGCGTTCGAGCGACAAGGGCTGAACGTGATACTGCACGTCGGGGCGCTTGATCGATGCATCGTCGGGATTGGACTTCGCGAACACGCCGAGCTGCGATGGCGCCATCGACATCGGGCCGCTACGCAACAGCGCGTATTGCATGCCGATGAAAAGCTTGCCCCACCAATGCGCGGACAACGTGTTCAACGTGCGCACGCCGTTGACCTTGTACGCCATGCGCAATTGCAAGTGGTCCTGCAGATTTTCGCCGACGCCGCGCAGACTCTTCACGACATCGATGCCGAGACGCTGCAGACGCGCGCCATTGCCGATGCCCGAGAGTTCGAGAATCTGCGGCGAATTCACCGCGCCCGCGCTGAGAATCACTTCGCATCGCGCGCGCGCGATGTAATCGACATCGCCGCCGCGATACTCCACGCCGACGCAGCGCGCGCCTTCGAACACGAGGCGTTGCGTGTGCGCGCCGGTGATCGTCGTGAGGTTCGGACGCTTCATCGCTTCACGGAGAAAGGCCTTCGCCGCATTCCAGCGAATGCCGCCGCGCTGATTCACTTCGAAATAACCGACGCCCGTGTTGTCGCCGCGATTGAAGTCATCGGTCGCGGGAATGCCGCTCTGCTGCGCGGCCTGCGCGAAGGTTTCGAGAATCTTCCACTTCAGACGCTGCTTCTCGACGCGCCATTCGCCGCCCGCGCCGTGCCACTGATTGCCGCCGCCGTGATGATCCTCGCTGCGCTTGAAGATGGGCAGCACGGAATCCCACGACCAGTTCGGGTCGCCGCTGACATGCGCCCAGTCGTCGTAGTCCTCGCGCTGGCCGCGCATGTAGATCATGCCGTTGATCGACGAGCATCCACCGAGCACGCGCCCGCGCGGATACGACAGCGCGCGTCCGTTCAGGCCCGGTTCCGCCTGCGTCTTGTAAAGCCAGTCCGTGCGCGGATTGCCGATGCAATACAGATAGCCGACCGGAATATGAATCCAGTGATAGTCGTCCTTGCCGCCCGCTTCGAGCAGCAGCACGTTCACGTCGGGATCTTCGGTTAGGCGATTCGCGAGCACGCAACCCGCCGTGCCCGCGCCGACCACGATGTAGTCGAATTCACCTTCCAGCTTGCGCGCGTTCTGTTTCATCGCTTGTCTCCGTGGCGCGCCGTCTTGTGCGGCGTCTTTGGCTTGCAGATCAACCGAGCGTACTGCGGGATGCGCTTGCGAATCCAATCAGATATGTTCAACTGGGATATAAGAAGCTTTAATATCAGCCGATGGACTACATTCTTCTGCGCGCCTTCATCACCGTTGCACGCGAAGGCAACCTCACGCGCGCGGCGGCGCAACTGCATCTGACGCAGCCGGCCGTCAGCCTGCAGATCAAGAATCTGCAGGAGATGCTGGGCGTCGTCCTGTTTTCGCGGACGTCGCACGGACTTTTGCTGACGCGCGATGGCGAAGCGCTCCTGCCGCACGCCGAACGCGCGCTCGCAGCCGCCGCCGACGTGCAGCGCGCCGCTGCTGCGCTGCGTCACGAAGTGAGCGGCACGCTGCGCATCGGCACCATTCTCGATCCCGAGTTTCTGCGGCTCGGCGGATTTTTGCGCCAGCTCGTGGAGACGCATCCGCGCATCGAGACGTCATTGCGGCACGGCATGTCGGGCTGGGTGCTGGAGCGCGTGAGGGCGCGTGATCTGGACGTCGGCTATTACATCGGCGATCCGGCCGTCGACGGCACGCGCGACGGCGAGCGCTTTCACGTCGTCAGGCTGACGCCATTTCTGTATCGCGTGCTTGCGCCGGCGGGCTGGCACAACCGCGTCAACAAGGGCAAGCGCAACTGGGCCGCGCTCGCCAAGCTGCCGTGGATCTGGACGCCGCAGGAATCCGCGCATAACCGGCTGTTGTCGCGCCTCTTCCGCGAGGCGGGCGCGATGCCGCTCGTCGTCGCGGAAGTAGATCAGGAGCCGTCGATGCTCGATCTCGTGAAATCGGGCGTCGGTCTGTCGCTCGCGCGCGATTCGATCGCGCTGGCGCAGGCGCACGCACACGCGCTGACGATCGTCGAAGGCGTCACGGTGCCGACGCAGTTGTCCTTCGTCGCGCTCGCGGAACGTCGCGATGAACCGGCGATCGCGGCGGCGCTGCGTTTGATCGACGCGCAATGGTCCGTCTGAGGGCAAATCCCGACTTCGCGGGCAAGGGCTTTCAAGCGCGCTTCATCGATCGTCTGCTAGGCTGGGCGCTCGCTTTTTTACATCCAACCGTGTTCGAGGAGTCTTCATGGCACGCAACATCGAAATCAAGGCGCGCGCGCATCAATTCGACGCACTGCGCGAACGCGCGGCCGCGCTCGCCCCCGATGCGCCGCTGGTTTTCCGCCAGCAAGACTTCTTCTACGACGTGCCGACCGGACGCCTCAAGCTGCGCCAGTTCGATGACGGCACGCCATCCGAGCTGATCTTTTATCAGCGCGACGACCGCGACGGCCCGAAAGTCTCGTATTACACGCGCAGCCCGGTGACGAATCCCGAGGCGATGCACGCGCTGCTCGCGCAGGCGCTGACGACGCGCGGCATTGTCTCGAAGGAACGGCATGTGTTTCTCGTCGGGCGCACGCGCATTCATCTGGACCGCGTGGACGGTCTCGGCGATTTCATCGAGCTGGAAGTGGTGCTCGGCCAGGACGACGACGAAGCCGGCGGCGAAGAAGAAGCTCACGCGATGTTCGCGCGTCTCGGCGTGGCGCAGACCGATCTCGTGCCGCTCGCTTACGTCGATTTGCTCAGTCCCGAGGCGTCGTCGTCGGCGAGATGAGAAAGCGGCAGCGGACCGTTGCGCTTGAACGTCGTCAGCACGATGTTCGAGCGCACGCTGTCGACGCCCGGCACGCGCATCAGCTTCTTCATGACGAAGCCTGAAAGCGCGTTCAAATCGGGCGCGACGATGCGCAGCAGGTAATCCGCATCGCCGACGGTCGCGTGACATTCGAGCACTTCGGGCAGCATTTCGATCTGCTGCTGAAACTGCTCGATGATCGAATCGCCGTGATGCTTCAGCTTCAAACTCGTGAACGCCGTCACGCCCAGGCCGAGCTTTTCGGGCCGCAACACCACCCGATATCCTTCGATCACGCCCGTCGCTTCGAGGCGCTGCAGGCGCCGCCCGATCTGCGACGGCGAAAGCGGCACCTGCTCGCCCAGTTGCTGATGCGTCGCGCGCCCGAAGCGTTGAAGCACGTCGAGCAGGGCGAGGTCGAAATGATCGAGTTCGAGCATGAGGCGGATACGCGCGGTAGCGGTGATGAATGCGACTTTATCGCATGGCAGCGGGTGCCCTCACAAACCCTTTGCGCAAAGGGGCCGTTTCGCGCGCGTTTTACGAATTCCTTTCAGCGGCAAACAAGGTAACGCGCATGTTACCAACCATGACACCGCGAAAGGCCGGATTTCATACGGAAAGACGCGAATTCGGGATAAACGCAAGCCTTCGAACAGCAAATAGAAAGCTCGATCGTCAGTTACCTTTCAGTCTCGACTACCATTCCTGAAGCGCTCGTAAGCTTCCCAGGCGGCGCGAGCCTCGTCGTCCAGTTGCTCGGGCGGCAGCCCGGATTGACGCTGTACAATCAGCAGCGCATAGGGCCTGGACAGCGCGCTCGCTTCCTTGCAGAGGCTGAGTTCGTCGCCGCTCGACGGGGAGCGGCCGCGCCAGTAGTTGATCGCGGCTTCGAGTTCGTGGATCGGGATGACAGCCATGTCCGGGCAGAAATACATTCGGTGTACGGCCGCTCGCGGCTTTAGGAAAACAGGTCGCGCACGCCGCATGAGATGTGAGTTTTGAACCGGCTCGAGCCCGCGCCGCACGCCGCGCATGTGACCATGCCGCCGACCGCCCCGCCCGCTAGAGCTCAACCCATTGTACTTGAGCGACTCCATGCGAATCCTTCTGATCGAAGACGACCGCCCCATCGCGCGCGGCATTCAAAGCAGCCTCGAACAATCCGGCTTCACGGTCGACATGGTGCACGACGGCATCTTCGCCGAACAGGCGCTCGCGCAGAACCGCCACGAGCTCGTCATTCTCGATCTCGGCCTGCCCGGCATCGACGGCATGACGCTGCTTTCGCGTTTCCGCCAGGGCAATCGTCACACGCCGGTGATCATCCTCACCGCGCGCGATGAACTGCACGACCGCGTGCAAGGCCTGAACAGCGGCGCCGACGACTACATGCTGAAGCCGTTCGAGCCGCAGGAACTCGAAGCGCGTATCCGCGCGGTGATGCGACGCAGCGGCCCGCACGGCGACGTGCCACGCCCCGAAGTGTCGCTCGGCGGCTTGCGCCTGTCGGGCGTCGATCGCCGCATCTTCAACGACGAGCGTCCGCTCGAACTCTCGCCGCGCGAATTCGCCGTGCTCGAAATGCTGTTGCTGCGTCACGGCCGCGTCGTGAGCAAGGCGCAGTTGCAGGATCATCTGACGCACTTCGGCGGCGATCTCGGCGATACGGCCATCGAAGTGTATGTGCATCGCGTGCGCAAGAAACTCGAGAACACGCGCGTGGAAATCGTGACGGTGCGCGGCTTCGGCTATCTGCTTCAGGAGATCCGGCAAGCGGCGTAACGCTTCTGCCGTAAAACGCCTTGCGATTTCCCACTCGCCGCGCGGGCGACCAGCGTTTCGCCCGCGAAGACTGGCTCGATCTGGCGCGGTCGAAAGCCGCCGAGACGCCGGCGCCGCCGAGTCTGCGGCGCACGCTCCTGCGCCGCCTCGCCGCGCCGCTGTCCCTGCTCGCGCTGATGTCCGGCCTCATGGCCTACTGGCTCGCGTGGCAATACACGCAGCACGTCGTCGACCGCTCGCTCGCGGATCTCGCGACGGCCATCTCCAAGCAGATCCAGCTCGCCGGCGTCGATGCGCCCGTCACCGTGCCGCCGCTCGCGCAGGCGATGTTCTCGGATCCCGTCGAGCAACTCATCTACCGCATCAGCACCGGCGATGAGGAAATCGCCGGGGAACCCGATCTGCCGCTCACCGGCACCAACGTGCGGCGCATTCACTACGCGTACGTCTTCGAGACGCACTTCGAGGGCGTCTCCGTGCGCGCGGCGCAAGTGCGCGTGCCGCAGCCGACGGGCAATCCGATCGTCGTCGAAGTGGCGCAACGCGTGGGTTCGCGATATCGGATCGCGGTCGAATTTCTCATCGCGATCATGATGCCGCTGCTGTTGCTGCTGCTCGCCGGATGGGTGATCGTGTGGCGCGTCGTGAATCAGCAGTTGAACCCGCTCACCGATCTCGCCGACGCGCTCAATCAGCAGACGCACATCTCGCTCGAACCTGTCGACGAGACTTACGTGCCGAGCGAAATCCGCCCGCTCACGAGCGCGATGAACGGCCTGCTCGTGCGCCTGCAAAGCGCGCTCGATGCGCAACGCAAGTTCATCGCCGACGCCGCGCATCAACTGCGCACGCCGCTGACGGCGGTCAAGCTGCACGCCGAGCAGGCGCTCAGTTCGCGCGATCCCGCGAAGGCCGTCGAAGCGGTGAAGGAGTTGCGCGCATCGGCGGACCGGGCGGTGCGGCTGTCGAATCAATTGCTTTCGCTCGCGCGCGCCGAGCCGGGCGAACAGGCGGCGCGCTTTTCCGATTTCGATCTGGCCGCGCTCGCGTTCGAAACCGGCGCGGAATGGGTGCCGCGCGCCCTCGCCGCACACGTCGATCTCGGTTTTCAGCGCCTCGACGATCCCGAGAACGAACATCCGCTGATCGTGCGCGGCAATGTCGTGCTCGCGCGTGAGGTGCTCGCGAATCTGATCGACAACGCGCTCAAGTACATTCCGCCGTTTCGCATCGAAGGCGCGCGCATCACGATGTCGGTCACGGAATGGAGCGACGCGAACGGCCGGCGCTTCGGCGAAGTCGTCGTGGAAGACAACGGACCAGGCGTGCCGCCGGATCAGCAAGGCGATCTCTTCAAGCGCTTTTTCCGCGGCGACGGGCAAAACGTCGAAGGCGGCGCGGGCCTCGGACTCGCGATCGTTCACGACATCATGGTGCTGCACGGCGGCACGGTGCATTACGAAGATGCGCCCGAAGGCGGCGCGCGCTTCATCGTGCGCATGCCGCTGAAGGAAGACAAACCGGCGGCGGAATAAAAAAGAGCCACGGGTTTCGGTCCGTGGCTCTGTCCGGTCTTAAGCGCGGCTTACTTCTTCTTTTTCGCCTTCTCTTCTTTCAGCGCGAGCATCGTGCCGCGGCATTTCTTCGCGCCGCATCGGCATTCGTATTCTTTCTTGAGCTTCTTGGTGATGCGGCCGTCGATGACGAGACCGTAGTCGTAATTCAGCTCTTCATCCGCCTCGATGTCGCGCAGCGCGTGGATGAACACGCGCCCTTCGACTTCCTCGGCCTCGCAATTCGGCGCGCACGAATGATTGATGTACTTCGCGCTGTTGCCTTCGATCTTGCCGTCGATCACGCGGCCATCGTCGAGTGCGAAGTAGAACGTGTGATTCGGCTCGTCGGGATTGTGCGGATGGCGGCGCAGCGCTTCCTTCCACGAAATGCGCTCGCCCTTGTACTCCATCACCTTCTCGCCGGCGGCGATCGGCTTCACGGCAAACACGCCTTTACCGTGCACGCCGGAGCGGCGAACGGTGACCCTGCGTGAACTCATCGAACGAATCCTTAAATAACGCTTCGCTCCCGCGCGATCGGGGATGAACATCGGGACAAAAAAAACGCGGTGGCTTCGATGCCGCCGCGTTCGCTCGTTGAACGCTCGCGTCCAACACACCGGTATCCTACACTCCCGGCGCGCGTCTGCTCAACCGTCCGGGCGATGCGCGCAACGTTTCAGCGCTGGCCGATTGTGATCTCGCCAAAGAGGTTCTTCTGGTCGCGCGGCTGCGAGCGCCAGTACTGCGGCGGCGCCGTGACGGTCGCGCCGAGCTCGGCGGCGGCGTGCCACGGCCAGCGCGGATCGTAGAGCATCGCGCGCGCCATCGCGACGTAGTCCGCCTTGCCGCTCGCCACGATTTCTTCTGCTTCCTTCGCCTCCGTAATCAGTCCGACGGCGACAGTATTCACGCCCGTCGCTTCCTTCACGGCCCGCGCGAACGGCACCTGATAGCCCGACGACAACGGAATCTTCTGCAACGGCGAAACGCCGCCCGACGATACATCGACCCAGTCGACGCCGCGCTTCTTCAACTCCGCTGCGAACGCGATCGTGTCTTCGATGCTCCAACCGCCTTCGACCCAGTCGGTCGCCGAAACGCGCACGCCGACGGGTTTGTCGGCCGGGAACGCGGCGCGCACGGCATCGAAGATTTCGAGCGGATAGCGCATGCGGTTTTCGAGCGAGCCGCCGTATTCGTCGGTGCGCTGATTGGCGATCGGCGACAGAAACTGATGCAGCAGATAACCATGCGCGCAATGCACTTCGATGCCGTCGATGCCGAGCCGCGCAGCCCGCTTCGCCGACGCGACGAACGCTTCCTTCACGCGGAGGAGACCGGCGGCGTCGAGCGCGAGCGGCGGCGTTTCTTCGGGCTTATGCGGAACGGACGACGGCGCGTAAGTCATCCACCCGCCATCGGCGACGGAAACCAGCGCTCCCCCTTCCCACGGCTTGCGGCTCGATGCCTTGCGGCCCGCGTGAGACAACTGCATCGTCACCGCGATCTTCGAATACTGGCGGATGGCGGCGAGCACGGGACGCAGCGCGGCTTCGGTGACATCGTCCCAGAGACCGAGATCGCCCGCCGTGATGCGTCCGTCCGGCTCGACGGCCGTCGCCTCGATGAACAGCATGCCCGCGCCCGACAACGCGAGCTGGCCGAGATGGATCATGTGCCATGCCGTGGCCTCGCCGCGCTCGGCGGAGTACTGGCACATCGGCGATACGAAGATGCGGTTCGGAAGTTCGAGACCGCGTAGGGTCGTGGGTGTGAACAACGCGCTCATGGCGGTGACTCGTCGATGGAAATGAAGCGATCGAGAATAGCACCGCCCTTCACGACACGCAGAAACGCCGATGGCTCATACCATCACACGTTCAGCGCGCATCCACGGTGAAGCGGTCGAGCCACTCGCCGAACATCGCGCGGGCGGCGCGTTCGAGCTTCGCGCCGTGACGCGCGGTTTCCTCGCGCAACGCGGCGACCGTCGTGCCGCTTTTCGCGACATCGCCCGGATAGGCGACGAGCCAGCTCTCGAAGCGCTCGACGAGCACTTCCGGATGACACTGCAGCGCGAGCACGTGCTCGCCCCAGGTGAACGCCTGATGCGCACACATATCTGTCGATGCGAGCAGCGTCGCGTCCTCGGGGAGATCGAAGGTATCGCCGTGCCAGTGAAAGACGGGCACGGACGCGCCGTCGGCTTCGAGATGCCGCAGCGCGGACGCGCGTCCCGCGTCGGTCAGCGTGAGCGGCGACCAGCCGAGCTCCAGCTTCCCCGACGGATACACCCGCGCGCCGAGCGCACGCGCGATCAGTTGCGAGCCGAGACAGATGCCGATGGTCGGCAAGCCCGCCGCAATGCGCTTTTCGAGCATCGAAAGCAGCGGCGCGAGATGCGGATAGTGCGCGTCTTCAAAAGCCCCGATCGGACCGCCGAGGACGACGAGCAAGGAAGGATCGAGCGGATTGGGCGCCTCGATGCGCCCGCGCCCCCCCGCCAGATACCCCCCCGGCAGGCCCCGATCGCCGCGCACCTGGTAGAGGCTGCCCACATCATACAAATATAACTGGCGAAAAGCCACGACTTCAATTTTCAT
>NZ_JALQDZ010000026.1:0-21190 GCF_023630985.1 Caballeronia sp. ATUFL_F1_KS39
CGCCCCCGCACCCCCGAATAAAAACCCACGGGGTCCCCGCCCACCCGCGCGCACGGGCGGCGGCGAAGTTGGGGGGGGTGATTTTGCCGCCCCCCCGGGGGGGGGGGGGGGGGGGCCCCCCCAGCCGCTCGTCCTCGGATCGGAATGCCGTCGTACGGGCTTCGCAGATCCGTCCCCGTTTCGAGAAGACGGCAAACCGGTAAAAATGTAGAAAAACTACCAAATTTCTTGCCACGAAATGTTGCATTGCACTAGAAATCGGTTAGGGACAACCCTATAATCCTCTCTAAGGGAAAACCCTCTGTAACTAACCGGAGTCAGTCATGAGCTACCTCTTCGCCCTGCTGCAAAAATTTGCTTCGATGTTCGAATCGGCCCACCTGCCGATGGACAAAGACTACTCGTATCAAGCGCGTTTCCGTGAATCCGAGCGTCAGCGCAAGGCGCGCGGCACGGCTTTCGGCTTCCGCCTGTAATGCGCAGCTGACGGCGGCGCGGGAAACGCAACACCAGCAACTTACGACGGCACGAGCCGTACGACCCGCCCGCCAGTTTTCCGTTTTATGTAGTTTTTCTAGCAATTCCACATCGCTTCGGCTTCTGCCGAACGCATCCCTTCTTCGCGCTTCCTGCGCGACGCCAGTCTTTTCTTTCTTTCGTAATGCTGACGCGCGGTTCGCAAGCCGCCTGCATCGCAAAAAGGCTTCGCGACTTGTTCATGCGCGACATGCCGAAAATCGCAAGATCGTTCGCTGCGCTTCCCGCAAACCCTTATCCAGCAAGGATTCGATCGACCGCTGGCACTTTCGCGCTTATTCCGGTGTCGTATTTCCACATGTGGTTGTCGCAAATAGTCGGCTGATGTGACTTTTTTCTGGCAACTATGTATGCACAGCGCGGACGCACGTCCGCACACGCCAGGAGATATTCGATGAATTCCCCCAAGGTGGTAGTCGAAGGACTGTGCAAGGTTTTCGGCAACAGTCCCAAACAGGCGCTGGACATGCTGGCCGGTGGTGCGACGAAGGAAGAGGTTTTCAAGCGCACCGGACAGATCGTCGGCGTCCATAACGTCTCCTTTGACGTCAAGGAAGGTGAGATTTTCGTGCTCATGGGCCTTTCCGGCTCGGGCAAATCCACGCTGATCCGGCTCATCAACCGGCTGGTCGAGCCGACGGCGGGCAAGGTGCTGATCGATGGCCGCGACGTGGCCGCCGTGCCGCGCTCCGAACTCACGTCCCTGCGGCGCAAGGACATGAGCATGGTGTTTCAGTCCTTCGCGCTGATGCCGCAGCGCACGGTTCTTTCCAACGCCGCATTCGGCCTCGAGGTCGCGGGCGTCGGCAAGAAGGAGCGCGAAGCGCGCGCCATGACCGTGCTGGAGCAGGTCGGCCTGGCTCCGTTCGCCCAAAAGTTACCTGCGCAACTATCGGGCGGCATGCAGCAGCGCGTGGGTCTCGCCCGCGCGCTTGCCGTGAATCCTTCGCTGATGATCATGGACGAAGCGTTCTCCGCGCTCGATCCGCTGAAGCGCAAGGAAATGCAGAACGTGCTGCTCGATCTGCAACGCGAGCAGCGCCGCACGATCCTGTTCGTGTCGCACGATCTCGAAGAGGCGATGCGCATCGGCACGCGCATCGCGATCATGGAAGGCGGCCGCGTGGTACAGATCGGCACGCCGCAGGAAATCATCACGAATCCCGCGGACGACTACGTGGAAGCGTTCTTCGAAGGCATCGACACGAGCCGCTATCTCACGGCCGGCGATCTGATGCAGACCGACGACGTGCCGCTCATCAAACATTCGCCGCAAATCGACGCATCGAGCGTCGCGGCGACGCTCAACGGCAGCGCCGACTACGCGTTCGTGCTCGACGCCGAGCGCCGCATCCGCGGTTTCGTCGGACGTGATGCGAACGGCAACGCCGCGCCGCGCATCAATCCGATCGAATGCATCGAGCGTCACGTCGCGCTCGACGAGGTCGTGAATCGCGTGGTCGCAAGTCCCGCCCCGCTGCCGGTCGTCGAAGCGGACGGTTCGTACTGCGGTTCGATCAACAAGACCAATGTCCTGAAGGTCCTTACGCACCATCGAGGTTCCCATGTCTGAAATCATCCCGCTTGGCAGTTGGGTGGACCACGGCGTCCACTATCTCCTCGATCACGACGCGAAGACCTTCGACTCCATCGGCAAGGTCATCGAAACATTCGCTGCGGCCGTCGAGCACGGCCTGCAGGCCATTCCGATGTGGGCGCTCATGGCGATCTTCGTCGGCATCGGCTTGTGGCGAGTGGGCTGGCGATTCGCCGTGTTCGTCCTCGCGTCGCTGTTGCTGATCTACGCGACGAACTTCTGGGATCAGATGGTCATCACGCTCGGCCTCACGCTGTCCTCGACATTCATCAGCTTGCTGCTCGGCATTCCGCTCGGCATCTGGACGTCGAAGAGCAAGTACGTCGAAATGGGCGTGCGCCCGGTGCTCGATCTGATGCAGACGATGCCCGCCTTCGTCTACCTGATTCCGGCCGCGATGCTGTTCGGTCTCGGCCGCGTGCCGGGGATTCTCGCAACCGTCATCTTCGCGATGCCGCCGGCCGTGCGCCTCACCGCGCTCGGCATCAAGCAGGTGAATCGCGAGATCGTCGAAGCCGGCCAGGCATTCGGCTGCACGCCGTTCCAGCTGCTCTACAAGGTGCAGATTCCGAACGCGCTGCCGTCGATCATGACCGGCGTGAACCAGACGATCATGATGGCGCTGTCGATGGTCATCATCGCGTCGATGGTCGGCGCGGGCGGTCTCGGCAACGACGTGCTCGCATCGATTCAGCGTCTGGATATCGGGCTTGGTTTCGAGAGCGGCTTGTCGGTGGTGTTGCTGGCGATCATCCTCGACCGCATCACCGAGAGCTTCGGACGAGCGCCCGGCATGGCACGCGCCCCGCTCTTCGCCGGTCTGAAGAGCGTGATGAAAGTGCGCCGCGAGCCGGCGGCGCAACAAGGCTAACAAGGCACACGACCCATGAAGCGCGACGCGATCGTTCCGGCGGGTACCGAATCACCGTTGTCCAGTCTTTCGCGCTTCGGCTTTCTCACGCTGCCGAACTTCTCGATGATCGCGTTCACGAGCGCGGTCGAGGTGCTGCGCATGGCCAATTACGTCGGCCGCGCGCAGCACTACAGCTGGTCGATCATCACGCCGGACGGCGAGCCCGCGCGTGCGAGCAACGGCATCACCATCAAGCCGACGATGACGCTCGACGAAGCCGGCATGCCCGACGTGCTGATCGTCTGCGCGGGCTGGCATGTCGCCGATTATGTCGACGACAAGGTGATCGGTCTTCTGCAGCGCGCGCATGAAGCGGGCATTCCGCTCGGCGGAATCTGCACCGGGCCGTATGCGCTGCTCGCGGCGAAACTGCTCGATGGTTATCGCTGCACGCTGCACTGGGAAGACATGTCGCCGGTCAACAAGCGCTTTCCGCATGTGCGCTTCGCCGACGAGCTCTTCGTGATCGATCGCGACCGCCTGACGTGCACGGGCGGCACCGCGCCGCTCGACCTGATGCTCAATCTCGTCGGCATGCGGCTCGGGCAGGCGCATGCGGCGCAGGTGTCGGAGCAGTTCATCGTCGAGCGTATTCGTGGATCGACGGATTATCAGCACATTCCCGTCGATGCGCGCGTCGGCTTCTCGCGTGCGGAACTCGTCGAAGTGGTGCGGCTGATGGAGGCGAACATCGAAGAGCCGTTGTCGCTCGAAGAACTCGCGCGGCTCGTGCATCTGTCGCAGCGGCATTTGCAGCGCATGTTCAAGATGTTCCTCAACGTATCGCCGACGCATTACTACCTGACGTTGCGATTGCGTCGCGCACGCGAACTGTTGCGCAACACCGATGCGTCGATCGCGCGCGTGACGAGCATCTGCGGCTTCCATTCGCCGTGTCACTTCAGCAAGGCGTATCGCGCGCAGTTCGGACATGCGCCGAGCGTCGAGCGGCGATTATCGGCCTGACTTTTTCTTTTTCTTTTTTGGCCGCGCGGGCTTCGTATGAAAGCCTCGCGTGCGGGCCGCGTCATGCCTTGAAAATAACTTCGGAGAGAGATCGATGAAACGATTGTGGATCGCGGCAGCTTTGCTATCTGGTTTGTCGGGAGCGTATGCAGCCGAGCCTGCCGCGTGCAGGAACGTGCGCTTTGCGGATGTCGGCTGGACGGATATCGCCGCGACCACCGGACTTGCATCGACCGTTCTTCAGGGCTTGGGCTACAACCCGACGAAGACGATCGCGTCCGTGCCGATCACGTTCGCGGGCGTGAAGAGCAAGCAGATCGACGTGTTCCTCGGCTACTGGTCGCCGACGATGGACCCGATGATCGATTCGTTCAGGAAAGCGAATCAAGTGAAGGTCTTGCCGACGCCGAACTTGACGGGCGCGAAGTACACGCTCGCGGTGCCGGATTATGCGTATCAGGCGGGCATCAAGAACTTCAACGACATCGCGAAGAACTACGACAAGCTCGACGGCAAGATCTACGGCATCGAGCCGGGCAACGACGGCAATGCGCTCATCAAGAAGATGATCGACAACAACCTGTACGGGCTCGGCAAGTTCAAGCTCGTGGAATCGAGCGAGGCGGGCATGCTCGTGGAAGTGAATCGCGCGATTCGCGACAAGAAGCCGATCGTGTTCCTCGGCTGGGAGCCGCATCCGATGAACGTGCAGATGAGGATCGACTATCTCGCGGGCGGCGACGATGTCTTCGGCCCGAACTATGGCGAAGCAAAAGTGTTGACCGTCACGCCGACGGATTACGACACGCGCTGTCCGAATGTCGCGAAGCTCGTGTCCAACCTGCAGTTCACGACGGATATCGAGAACCACGTGATGCTGCCGATCATGAACAAGACGGATGCGAACAAGGCGGCGCGCGAATGGCTGAAGGCGAATCCGGCGGTGCTCGATAAATGGCTTGCGGGCGTAAAGACGTTCGACGGGAAGGATGGGTTGCCGGCAGTGAAGGCGTATGTCGCCGGCAACTGAAAACTGACGCAGTGATTCAACGAAGGCGCGTCAGGTCCGATAATCCGGCTTCGCGCCTTCGATCATTCTCAACGCCGCTTGCCACTGCAACGCCATGATTCCATCGGCTTCATCGCGCCGATATTGCTCTGCAGTCAACTCGCAAACCCTCTGCGACGGCAGATTCAATTCCGCATTGCCCGCCAGCGCGCGAATCTGAATCTCGCAAGCGCGTTCAAGAAAGTACATTTCCTGGAACGCTTCCGGAATGGACTTTCCGCACGACAATAACCCGTGATTCTTCAGGATCATCGCGTTATGCGAGCCGAGATCGTTGACGAGGCGATCGCGCTCCGCGAGGTCCAGCGCAATGCCTTCATAGTCGTGATACGCGATATGTCCGTAATACTTCAACGCATGCTGACTGATCGGCAATAAGCCCTGCTTTTGCGCCGATACCGCCGCGCCCGCCGCCGTATGCGTATGCACGACGCAAAACACATCGGGCCGTGCCATGTGAATCGCGGAGTGAATCGTGAAGCCCGCCGGATTCACGAGATATCGCGCGGGATCATCGCGTGCGCCCGCTTCGACCGGCCGCCCTTCATGATCGATCTTCACGAGATCCGATGCGCGCATCTCGTCGAAAAGCACGCCATAACGGTTGATCAGAAAGTGATGATCGGTGCCCGGCACGCGCGCGCTGATGTGCGTGAAGATCATGTCGGTCC
Source organism: Caballeronia sp. ATUFL_F1_KS39 (assembly GCF_023630985.1). Classification (NCBI taxonomy): domain Bacteria; kingdom Pseudomonadati; phylum Pseudomonadota; class Betaproteobacteria; order Burkholderiales; family Burkholderiaceae; genus Caballeronia; species Caballeronia sp. ATUFL_F1_KS39. The sequence goes on from NZ_JALQDZ010000026.1 coordinate 5,754, forward strand.
AGCGAAAATGCCCGATCACGCGATACAGCGCCGCGAGATCACAGCGCACTTTCCATTCTTCCTGCGAGTATCCGTGAGTCTCCATGCCGTTCCTCCTTGGTTTGATGAGCCGCGGAAAACGTATTCAGATCCTGCTAGATTGCCTGCGCGCGGCCCGGGAAAGTTTCGTCGTAATCCATTGCGTGATTTGCATCCGGCGCATCCGGCGCGCCGCCCTGCTCGCGATACATCATCGGCGGCAGGCCGAATTGCTTGCGGAATTCGCGGCCCAGATGCGATGCGTCGGAAAAGCCGCAACTCGATGCGATATCGGCGACCGTCTTGTCCGAACTCGTCAGCAGCCACGCCGCCGTGCGCAGCCGCACCTGCTTCGCATACGCCTGCGGCGCCTTGCCCGTCTCCGCCTTGAATAACCGTTCGAGTTGCCGCGTCGAAAGATCGAGCTTGTGCGCGAGTTCATCGAGCGTAAGCGAACGGCCGACGTGCTGCTCCATAAGCAGGATCGCACGTTTTACTTTCGGATGCGTCGCGGGCGCGAGACCCGGCGGATGCGGCTGCGGCGCGTTGCCCTTCTGCATGTCATCGACGAGCAGGATGCGCAGCGCCTTTTGCACCGTCGCCGTTTCGAAGTGACGCAGCAGAATGGCGGCGGCGACATCGATCGATGCGCGCCCGCCCGAACACGTAATGCGCCTTCTGTCGATGACAAAGAGCCGGTCCGCGACGAGCGATTGCTCATCCGCGTGCGGGAATCGCTCGACGAAGTCCCAATAATGAAACCAGCTCACGCAGATGCGATGGCCTTCGAGCACGCCCGCGCGCATCAGCGAGAACACGCCGGTGCACATGCCGACGAGCGTTGCATTCGAGGCAGCCGCGCGGCGGATGAACTGCAGCGTCGCATCGCTCGTCGCGGGGCCGGAATGCAGCAGGCCGCCGACGACGACGACGTAATCGAAAGGCTCGGCCTGATCGTAGGTTTCCCACGGCGTGATCTGTATGCCGCAACTCGCGCGAACGGGCGCGAGCGTCTCGCCGATCACGCTCCACGAGCAGCGCACCGGTCGGCTGAAATCGCCTTCATCGGCGGAAAGGCGCAGCAGATCGACGAAACCGGAGAACGCGGTCAGCGTGAAATTCGGCAGCAGGATGATGCCGAAGCGGATGCGCGATTTCGATTGACCGTCGACAGACGACGGCGGAAGAGATTCTGCGGCGTTCATGCGGGAGACATGCGGCTGGACGTTATCCAGCGAGCATATCACTCGGCCGCGAGCATCGGGCGTGCGTCAGAAATGGAACGCGGCCGGCGTCGTGTGACGCCGGCCGCGCAAATAACCATGAATCGAAGCGGTGCGCTTCAGCCGCCTAGCACCGCGAAGCCCCAGGCGAAAGCGCCGCCGATGAGCGCGCCCGCCGCGCGGCCGAGCACGCTCGCGATCGTGTAATCGGCCCAACGCTGTTCGACTTCGGCCTTCAACACGCCGAAGTAGCGCAGGGCGGGATCGATCGAGCAGAGCAGCATCAGCGCGATCCAGACGGGCACCTGACGCGTGAGCACGCGATCGACGGCGAGCAGATCGACTGCCTGAAGCGTGCCGACGACAGCCACGCTGATAAGGAAAGCGAGAATCCAGGATTTGAAGAACTGGTCGGGTAAGGCGTGAGTTTCCATCGATGCGAACCGGATAAGCAAGAAAAGGCGGAAAGGACGAGTGATCCGAAACCTATAGGCGTGGCTCACCTCAAGACCTAGGGAATATACCGATGCCTGTCGGCGCGACGCTTCGGACCAGTCTCAAAAATGCGGGATGTGCAACGAAGATGCGCAAAAACGCGCCGGGCGCGAAATGCTCTGTTACGCGCAGTCGCGCTTGCGTCGCCGGGCCTGAAATCATCGGAAATCCGACGTCGTCCACGCGCGAAAAACGGCGCTGACGCCGCGATCCCATTTCGATGGCGTTTTTGTTCTATCGGGTCTTTTCTGGGTTTGGTGCAATGAGCGCCATACCGGAACATCTCGCCAACCCAAGGGACACGCCAATGAACGTCAGCGTCTTCGATCTGTTCAAGATCGGCATCGGACCGTCGAGTTCGCATACCGTCGGGCCGATGATCGCGGCGTGCCGCTTCGCGTCGCATATCGAAGACGCCAATCTGCTCGCCTTCGTCACGCGCGTGCGCGCCGAGCTGTTCGGCTCGCTCGGCGCGACCGGCAAAGGCCACGGCACCGACAAGGCCGTGCTGCTCGGCCTCGAAGGGAATCTGCCCGATCTCATCGATCCGGACGTCATCGCGCCGCGTCTCGCGGAAATCCGCGCGACGAAGCGCCTGAAGCTGCTCGGCAAGCACGATGTGATGTTCGAGGAGCGCGAGCATATCGGCTTCTATCGCAAGCTGATGCCGGGCGCGCCGGGATCGAGCATCGTGCATCCGAACGGCATGCGCTTTCAGGCGTTCGACGAGAACGGCCAGCTTCTCGTCGAGAAGGAGTATTACTCGGTCGGCGGCGGCTTCGTCGTGAATCGCGAAGGCGATCGCGTGAACGGCTTGCGCGCGGCCAATACGGTGCCGTATCCGTTTCGCACCGGCGACGATCTCATGCGCGTCTGTCAGGAGACAGGTCTGTCTATCGCCGACGTGACCATGCAAAACGAATGCGCGAATCGCAGCGAATCCGAAGTCCGCGAAGGCATGCTCGCGGTGTGGCGCGTGATGGCCGCGTGCGTGGAGCGCGGCTGCAAGGAGCGCGGCGAGCTGCCCGGTCCGATGCAAGTCAAGCGCCGCGCCGCCGATCTGTCCGCGTCGCTGCGGTCGCGCTCGGAAGAGTCGCTGCGCGACCCGCTGTCGATGCTCGACTGGGTCAATCTCTACGCGATGGCCGTCAACGAAGAGAACGCGGCGGGCGGCCGCGTCGTCACCGCGCCGACCAATGGCGCGGCCGGCGTGATTCCCGCCGTGCTGCATTACTACGTGAAGTTCATGCACGGCTCGAACGATGACGGCATCGTGCGCTTCCTTCTGACAGCCGCGGCCATCGGCATCATCTACAAGGAAACGGCGTCGATCTCGGGCGCGGAAGTGGGTTGCCAGGGCGAAGTCGGCGTCGCCTGTTCGATGGCCGCCGCCGCGCTCGCCGCCGTCATGGGCGGCACGCCCGCGCAAGTCGAAAACGCCGCGGAAATCGGCATGGAACACAACCTCGGCATGACGTGCGACCCCGTTGGCGGCCTCGTGCAGATTCCGTGCATCGAGCGCAATGCGATGGGCGCGATCAAGGCGATCAACGCCGCGCGCATGGCGATGAAGGGCGACGGCAAGCATTACGTGTCGCTCGATTCGGTCATCAAGACGATGCGCGAAACCGGCGCGGACATGAAGACGAAATACAAGGAGACGTCGCGCGGTGGCCTCGCCGTGAACGTCATCGAATGCTGAATTCAGGACCCCACGAAGGAAGAGAAACACCATGAGCCGCTATTCCATCTTCAGCCTCTTACGCAACGGCATGTCGTATCACGAGAACTGGGAGCGCCAGTGGCGAAGTCCCGAGCCGAAGCGCGAGTACGACGTGGTGATCGTCGGCGGGGGCGGTCATGGTCTCGCGACCGCGTATTACCTCGCGAAGGAGCACGGCATCACGAACGTCGCGATTCTCGAGAAGGGCTGGATCGGCGGCGGCAATACCGCGCGCAACACGACCATCGTGCGCTCGAACTATCTGTGGGATGAATCGGCGGCGTTGTACGAAAAAGCGATGAAGCTGTGGGAGGGCCTCTCGCAAGACCTCAACTACAACGTGATGTTCTCGCAGCGCGGGGTGATGAATCTCGCGCATACGCTGCAGGACGTGCGCGATACCGAGCGCCGCGTGAACGCGAACCGTCTCAACGGCGTCGATGCCGAGTTCCTCACGCCGCAGCAGATCAAGGAAATCGAGCCGACGATCAATCTCAACAGCCGCTATCCGGTGCTGGGCGCGTCGATTCAGCGTCGCGGCGGCGTCGCGCGTCACGATGCGGTCGCGTGGGGCTTCGCGCGCGGCGCGGATCGCGCGGGCGTCGACATCATCCAGAACTGCCAGGTCGTGGGCATTCGCCGCGACGGCAGTCAGGTGACGGGCGTCGATACGACGAAGGGCTTCATCAAGGCGAAGAAGGTCGCGGTCGTCACGGCGGGCAACACGACGACGCTCGCCGACATGGCCGGCGTGCGCCTGCCGCTCGAAAGCCATCCGTTGCAGGCGCTCGTGTCGGAGCCGATCAAGCCGGTCGTGAACACGGTCGTGATGTCGAACGCGGTGCATGCGTACATCAGCCAGTCCGACAAAGGCGACCTCGTGATCGGCGCGGGCGTCGATCAATACACGGGCTTCGGTCAGCGCGGCAGCTTTCACATCATCGAAGGCACGCTGGAAGCGATCGTCGAGATGTTCCCCGTGTTCTCGCGCGTGCGGATGAATCGTCAGTGGGGCGGCATCGTCGACGTATCGCCGGATGCGTGCCCGATCATCTCCAAGACCGACGTGAAGGGTCTGTACTTCAACTGCGGATGGGGCACGGGCGGCTTCAAGGCGACGCCGGGTTCGGGCTGGGCCTACGCGCACACGATCGCGAAGGACGAGCCGCATCCGCTGAACGCGCCGTTCTCGCTGGATCGTTTCTATACCGGTCATCTGATCGACGAACACGGCGCGGCTGCCGTGGCCCACTAATCGCATTAGGAGCGAAAAACATGTTGCTGATCGAATGCCCCTGGTGCGGGCCGCGCGCCGAAACCGAATTTTCCTGCGGCGGCGAAGCGGATATCGCGCGCCCGCTCGACACCGAAAAGCTCTCCGACCGCGAGTGGGGCGACTACCTCTTCATGCGCAAGAATCCGCGCGGCGTGCATCGCGAGCAATGGAATCATGCGCAAGGCTGCCGCCGCTGGTTCAAGGTGCAGCGCGATACGGTTTCATATGAAATTCAAGGCTACGAGACGTTCGACCGTCCGCTGGCTGTGATGCATGACAACGGAGGCACGTCGAAATGAGCCAGAAAGACCGACTCGGCATGGGCGGGCGCATCAATCGTGCGATTCCCGTCACCTTCACGTTCAACGGCAAGACGTATCAGGGCTTCGAAGGCGATACGCTCGCGTCCGCGCTGCTCGCGAACGGCGAGCGCTTCGTCGCGCGCAGCTGGAAGTATCACCGTCCGCGCGGGATCATCACGGCGGGCGTCGAAGAGCCGAACGCAATCGTGCAACTCGAAACCGGCGCGTACACCGTGCCGAATGCGCGCGCTACCGAAGTCGAGCTGTATCAAGGGCTCGTCGCGCAGAGCGTGAACGCGAAGCCGAACATCGAAAACGATCGCATGGCGGTCAATCAGAAGATCGCGCGCTTCATTCCCGCAGGCTTCTACTACAAGACGTTCATGTGGCCGCGCAAGTTGTGGCCGAAATACGAGGAAGTGATTCGCGATGCAGCGGGTCTCGGCGAAGCGCCGAAGCAACTCGATGCCGATCGCTACGACAAGTGCTTCGCGCATTGCGACGTGCTCGTGATCGGCGGCGGACCTTCGGGTCTCGCGGCGGCGCATGCGGCGGGTTTGTCGGGCGCGCGCGTGATTCTCGTCGACGATCAGCGCGAACTCGGCGGATCGCTTCTGTCGTGCCGCGCGGAGATCGACGGCAAGCCCGCGCTGCAATGGGTGCAGAAAATCGAAGGCGAACTGCGCAAGATGCCCGATGTGAAGGTTCTTTCGCGCAGCACGGCGTTCGGTTATCAGGATCACAACCTCGTCACGGTCACGCAGCGTCTGACGGAACATCTGCCGGTATCGCGCCGCAGCGGCACGCGCGAACTGATGTGGAAAGTGCGCGCGAAACGCGTCGTGCTCGCGACCGGCGCGCACGAGCGCCCGATCGTTTTCGGCAACAACGATCTGCCGGGCATCATGCTGGCGTCGGCGGTGTCGACGTATCTGCATCGCTATGCGGTGATGCCGGGCCGCAACGCCGTTGTGTTCACCAACAACGACGACGCATATCAATGCGCGCTCGATCTGAAGGCGGCAGGCGCGGATGTGACCGTCGTCGATCCGCGTCCGGCCGAATCGAAGGGCACGTTGCCGGCGGCCGCGCGACGCTACGGCGTGCGCGTGCTGAACAACGCGGTCATCACGGCTGCGCGCGGCAAGCTGCGGGTTGCATCGGTTGAAGTGGCTTCGTACGACAAAGGCCAGGTCGGTCAGAAGCAGACGGACCTGCCATGCGATCTCGTCGCCATGTCGGGGGGCTGGAGCCCCGTGCTGCATCTCTTCGCGCAATCGGGCGGCAAGGCGCACTGGCACGAAGAGAAAGCGTGCTTCGTGCCGGGCAAGGCGATGCAACTGGAGAGCAGCGTCGGCGCATGCGCGGGCGAGTTCTCGCTGTCGCGCGGCATTCGCCTCGGCGCGGATGCGGGCGCGGAAGCGGCGCGCGCCGCGGGTCATATCGTCGTGAAGCCGGCTGCCGTGCAAGTCGCTGAAATCGTCGAAGCGCCGATGTTGCCGCTGTGGATCGTCGGCAACAAGGAATTGTCGACGCGCGGTCCGAAGCAATTCGTCGACTTCCAGAACGACGTGTCGGCGGCCGACATCTATCTTGCGGCGCGCGAAGGCTTCGAATCGGTCGAGCACGTCAAGCGTTATACGGCGATGGGCTTCGGCACCGATCAGGGCAAGCTCGGCAACATCAACGGCATGGCGATTCTCGCGCAAGCCTTGGGCAAGACGATTCCCGAGACCGGCACGACGACGTTCCGCCCGAATTACACCCCTGTCACTTTCGGCACGTTCGCGGGCCGCGAGCTGGGCGAGTTTCTCGATCCGGTGCGCAAGACCGCGATCCACGAATGGCACGTCGAGAACGGCGCGATGTTCGAGGATGTGGGCAACTGGAAGCGTCCCTGGTACTACCCGAAGGCGGGCGAGGACATGCACGCGGCGGTCGCGCGCGAGTCGCTCGCGGTGCGTCAGAGCGTCGGCATTCTCGATGCATCGACGCTCGGCAAGATCGACATTCAAGGCCCCGATTCGGCGAAGCTCCTGAACTGGATGTACACGAATCCGTGGAGCAAGCTCGAAGTCGGCAAGTGCCGTTACGGGCTGATGCTCGACGAGAACGGCATGATCTTCGACGATGGCGTCACGGTGCGTCTCGGCGAACAGCATTACATGATGACGACGACCACCGGCGGCGCGGCGCGCGTGCTGACGTGGCTCGAACGCTGGCTGCAGACCGAATGGCCCGACATGCGCGTGCGTCTCGCATCGGTGACGGATCACTGGGCGACGTTCGCGGTCGTCGGACCGAACAGCCGCAAGGTGCTGCAGAAAGTGTGTCACGACATCGACTTCGCGAACGCGGCGTTCCCGTTCATGAGCTATCGCGATGGCACGGTGGCGGGCGCATCGGCGCGCGTGATGCGGATCAGTTTCTCGGGCGAGCTCGCGTATGAAGTGAACGTGCCCGCGAATGTCGGACGCGCGGTGTGGGAAGCGCTGATGCTCGCGGGCGCTGAATTCGACATTACGCCGTACGGCACGGAAACGATGCACGTGCTGCGCGCGGAGAAGGGCTACATCATCGTCGGACAGGATACGGACGGCTCGATGACGCCTTACGACCTCGGCATGGGCGGGCTTGTCGCGAAGTCGAAGGACTTCATCGGCAAGCGCTCGCTCACGCGTTCGGACACTGCAAAACAAGGGCGAAAGCAGTTCGTCGGCCTGCTCACCGACGATCCTTCGTTCGTGCTGCCGGAAGGCGCGCAGATCGTCGCGGGACCGTTTCAGGGCGATACCGCGCCGATGCTCGGACACGTCACGTCGAGCTATTACAGCCCTATTTTGAAGCGCTCGATTGCGTTGGCCGTCGTGAAGGGCGGTCTGGAGAAGATCGGCGAATCGGTCATGATTCCGCTCGCGAACGGCAAGCGGGTCAACGCAAAAATCACCAGTTCGGTGTTCTACGACAGCGAAGGAGCACGTCAGCATGTTGAATGAGATCAAAGGTTCCTCGACGGTCGTCGATCGCGCAATCAGCGGACAGGGTGTGTGGCAGGAGTCTCCGCTCGTCGGCGCGGATGCATTGATGAAGACGCATCAGTCGGGCTCGCCGAAAGCGTTTCGTCTGGCCGAGCGGCCGTTCCTCGAACTCGTGAACGTGCGTGGCGATACGCGCGATCCGGCGTTCGCGAAGGCGGTGCAGAGCGTGATCGGCTGCACGCCGCCCGAGAAGGCGAACACTATTGCGCGCGGCAACGGTTATACGATGCTGTGGCTCGGTCCCGATGAATGGCTCGTGCATTCGGATACGGCGCACGATGCATCGCGTCCCGCGCCGCTCGAAGCGAAACTGCGCGACGCGTTCGTCGGACAGTTCTCGGCGGCGGTGGATATCGGCAGCGGTTATACGGTGCTCGAAATCGACGGACCGAAGACGCGTGACGTGCTTTCGCGCGGTTGTCCGCTCGATCTGCATCCGAAGGTTTTCGGCGAAGGACAATGCGCGCAGAGCCATTACTTCAAGGCATCGCTTACGCTCGTGCCGCTGGGCGGCGATCGCTTCGAGATAATCGTGCGCCGCAGCTTCGCCGATTACTTCGTGAAGATGATGCTCGACGCCGCCGCGCCGTTGCTCTCGTGAAGCCGTTCGAACCGCTTGCCGCGGGTGGCCTGGGCTGGCGCGTGATCGTCGATGAGTTGATCGTGAAGACGCGCGTCGGCTTGTATGAGCATGAGCATGAAGGGCCGCAGCCCGTGTGCATCGATGCGAGCCTGCGTTATCGCGGCATGCCGCATGAATCGGACGATGGTCTCATTGATTACGAGGCGTGGTGCAATCGGGTGAGCGCGTTTCTTGAAGGGAAGGCGCATACGCGCTTGCTGGAGACGCTCGCGGTGGAGATCGCCGCGTTGTCGTTCGAAGAGTGGCCGGCGCTGGATGCGCTTACTTTGGTGCTGCACAAGCCGAAGATTCGTGAGGGCACGAAGCGGCTTGGGCTTGAACTCGACTGGCGTCGGGCGGATTTCGATGCTTGGCGGTCGCGCGTCGATGCGCGGGACGCGTTTGTAGTCCGGCGATGAACGCGTCGCGTGATTCGGCTGCGCAGCTCTCCGAACGTGCATGCAAGAAGCATGATGCGGATGCGGCGCTTAAGCTGCTGGATCGAAGTATCGCGCTGAAGCATCGGCGGATTGCGTTGATTCGGTATCTGCATGCGCAGTATCTCGATGCGCCGTTAGAGGCCAGGCATCATGAGTATGTGAGGGTCGTGGCGGCGCGGTTGAGCGCGGAGGCGGTGGTTAGGGTGGTGGAGGCGGCTAGGGGGAGGTTTGGGGGGAGTTGAAGCTCCGCGGGGGCGGAGGAATGCGACGATCGAGCCGTGCGCGGAGATAGACCTTGGCGTGCCACATGGCGGCATGGGTGCCGCAGTGGTTCCTCCGCATGCGCGGAGATAGACCCGATTTGTGTCCACACACCTACAACCCCCGTTAGCCCCCTCCGCCCAAGCGGAGCTCCCCCCTCAAACCCCCACCAACCCCCCCTTCGCCCCCACCACCTCCCGCGCCCGTTTCCCCCGCGCCACAAAATAAGCCGTCTCCACCCGCCCCAACGCAGCCACACCTCTAATCCGATCCGCAATCTTCTCCGCCAACATGATCGTCGGCGCATTGAGATTCCCGGTCGTGATCTGCGGCATGATCGACGCATCCACGACGCGCAATCCTTCCATCCCATGCACGCGTCCTTCGCCGTCGACGACAGCCATATCGTCATAACCCATCTTGCACGAGCACGAAGGGTGAAAAGCCGTCTCCGCCTTCGCCCTCACGAACGCATCGAGTTCCGCATCGCTTTGCAGATCATCCGACGGATGCAACTCCCGCCCGCGATATCGCGCGAGCGCCGGCTGCCGCATGATCTCGCGCGTAATCCGAATGGCATCGCGAAACTCACGCCAGTCGAGCGGATCGGCCATGTAGTTGAAAAGAATGCTCGGATGCGCGTTCGGATCGCGCGACTTGAGCTTCACGCGCCCCCGACTCGGCGAGCGCATCGATCCGACATGCGCCTGGAATCCATGCATCTTTATCGGATTCGAGCCGTTGTAATTGATCGCGACCGGAAGAAAGTGGTACTGGATGTTCGGCCAAAGATCCTCGTCGCGCGTGCGGATGAAGCCGCCCGCTTCGAACTGATTGCTCGCGCCGATGCCCGTCCCGTTCAGCATCCATTCGAGCCCGATCGCCGGCTGATTCCACCACTGCAACGCCGGATATAAGGACGCCGGCTCCTTGCATTCGTACTGCATGTACATCTCGAGATGATCCTGCAAGTTCTCACCGACGCCCGGCAGATCATGCACGACTGGAATCTCCAACTCGTTCAGCCAGTCAGACCGTCCGACGCCCGAGCGCTGCAACAACTGAGGCGATGCAATCGCGCCGCTGCACACGAGCACTTCGCGCCGCACATGCGCCGTCACGCGCTGCCCGCCATGCAGATAAGCAACGCCGATAGCCCGCTTACCCGAGAACAACACGCGATCCGTGATCGCATGCGTCACGATGGTCAACCCGGCACGATGCTTCGCGCGATCCAGATACCCGCGCGCCGTGCTCGCACGACGTCCCTTCGCGGTCACGGTGCGATCCATCGGACCGAAGCCTTCCTGCTGATAACCGTTGAGATCCTCGGTACGCGGATAACCCGCCTGCACGCCTGCCTCGACCATCGCGGCGAAAAGCGGATTGTTGCCGGGCTTGCTCGTCGTCACATGCACGGGACCATCGCCGCCGTGATACGCATTCGGTCCGATATCGCGCGTCTCCGCTTTGCGGAAATACGGCAGACAGTCGAGATAACTCCAGTTCTCGAGACCGGGCATCGACGCCCAGTTGTCGTAATCGAGCGCATTGCCGCGGATATAACACATGCCGTTGATCAGCGACGATCCGCCCAGCCCCTTGCCGCGCCCGCACTCCATCCGACGGTTGTTCATATGCGGCTCGGGCTCGGTTTCATACGCCCAGTTGTATCGCCGCCCTTGCAGCGGATAAGCCAGCGCCGCAGGCATCTGCGTGCGAAAGTCGAAGCGATAATCCGGCCCGCCCGCTTCGAGCAGCAGCACCGTCACGTCTTCGTCTTCCGTGAGACGCGACGCGAGCACGTTGCCCGCCGATCCCGCACCGACGATGATGTAATCGTATTCGTTCGCGCTCATCGCACATGCTCCTTAAAACACAGGCTGATAGGGACCGAGCTCGACCTGCACGGACTTTATGCGCGTAAAGGCGCTCAGCGTGACGATGCCGTTTTCGCGCCCGACGCCCGATTGCTTGTATCCGCCGACGGGCATTTCCGCCGGCGACTCTCCCCACGTATTGATCCAGCAGATGCCCGCTTCGAGCCGATGAATCACGCGATGCGCGCGCGACAGGTTCTCCGTCACGACGCCCGCCGCGAGGCCGTAGTCAGTATCGTTGGCGCGCGCGATGACTTCGTCTTCGTCATCGAACGCGAGGATGCTCATCACAGGCCCGAAAATTTCTTCGCGCACGATGCGCATGTCGTCGCGGCAATCAGCGAACACGGTCGGCTCTACGTACTGGCCGCGCGCGAATGCGCCGTCGGTCATGCGCCCACCGCCCGCGACGAGCCGCGCGCCTTCGCGCTTGCCGCTCTCGATATACGTCAGCACCTTCTGCAACTGCGCGGCGCTCGCGAGCGGCCCGAAATTCGTCCGCGGATCATCGGGCGCGCCGATGCGAATGCGCTTCACGCGCTCCATCACGAGCGCTTCGAACTTGCCGATGACACCGCGTTCGACGAACACGCGCGTGCCGTTCGTGCATACCTGTCCGGAACTGAAGAAGTTCGCGCTCATTGCGATATCGGCGGCGCGTTCGAGGTTGGCGTCGTCGAATACGATGAGCGGCGACTTGCCGCCGAGTTCCATCGTCACTTCCTTGAGCGTCGATCCGCCCGCGCGCGCCATCACTTTTTTGCCGGTTTCGACGCCGCCCGTGAACGATATCTTCTCGATGCCCGCATGTTCCGCGAGCATCGCGCCTACGCGTCCGTCGCCATGCACGACATTGAAGACGCCCGCGGGCACGCCCGCTTCCGTATAGATTTCCGCGAGCTTCGACGCAGTCAGCGGCGTGATTTCGCTCGGCTTGAAGATCATCGCGTTGCCCGCCGCGAGCGCGGGCGCGGATTTCCAGCACGCGATCTGAATCGGATAATTCCACGCGCCGATGCCCGCGCACACGCCGATCGGTTCGCGCCGCGTATAAACGAACGACGATTCGCGCAGCGGAATCTGCTCACCTTCGATGGCCGTCGCGAGCCCCGCGTAATACTCGATGACATCCGCGCCCGTGACGATATCGACGGCGCGCGTCTCCGCGATCGGCTTGCCGGTATCGCGTGTTTCGATCGCGGCGAGTTCGTCGTTGCGCGCGCGCAGCAGATCGACCGCGCGGCGCAGGATGCGCGAGCGCTGCATCGCGGTCATCGCGGCCCATTCGCGCTGGCCTTCGCGCGCCGATTTCACCGCGCGATCGATATCCGCCTGCGACGCCCGCTGCACGCGCGCGAGCGTTTCGCCGGTCGCGGGATCGAGCGTGTCGAAGGTTTCGCCGCTTGTCGCATCGACGTATTCGCCGCCGATATAAAGCCGTTGCTCTCCGAATGCGGACATGTCGCGCTCCTTTCCTTGAATGTGATTAATCAGCCGTGCGCTTCCAGCACGAGGTCGATGTATTCGTAAGCGAGCCGCAGCGCGCCCTTCGTGTCGAACGGCTCGCCGGCCAGCGCGCCGCGCAGCCACAGGCCGTCGATCAGCGCGGCGAGGCCGCTTGCGGCGCGGCGCGCGGCGGGCTTCGTCAAGGCACGCGCGAAATCCGCGCACAGGTTCGAATGCAGACGCCGCGTGTTCACGCGCTGCAGCCGGCGCAATTCCGGCTTGTGCATGCTTTCCGACCAGAACGCGAGCCAGGTTTTCATGACGGGCCCGTTCACCTGTTCGACATCGAAATTCGCCGCGACGACCGCGCGCAGTTTCGATCGCGGATCGGGCTTCGCGGCTTTGCGGCGGCGCGACGTGCCTTGCCATAGCGAGCGCAGCACATGGCGCATCGTGGCTTCGAGCAGACCGTCCTTGTCGCCGAAGTAATGGCTGACGATGCCCGTCGACGTGCTCGCGCGCTGCGCGACCGAAGCGAGCGTCGCGCCGGAAAGTCCCGATTGGTCGATGGTATGCAACGTGGCGTCGATGAGTTGCGCGCGGCGGATATCGCGCATTCCGAGCTTGGGCATGGTCTTTTCGTGACTGACGATGTGCGCAGATACTATTTTTTTTATTTTGAACGGTCAATCAATAAAAACCGGGTCGAAAGGTTTTCTGCGCGCGATGTCGGTTTCAGTCAAACGTGCGTCGCATTGAGTGCGAGTCGCGGCGTCGCGAGAGCGCTACCCTCGTTGCACGGGCGCGGTCATCGGTCGGATGGTTCGCGCATGCCGTCCACGAAACAAGGAGACGATCAATGAGCAGCAATCGCGGCGTCGTGTATCTGGGGCAGGGCAAGGTCGAAGTGCAATCCATCGACTATCCGAAGATGGTCGATCCACGCGGGCGGGACATCGGCCACGGCGTCATTCTGAGGGTCGTCAGCACGAACATTTGCGGCTCGGATCAGCACATGGTGCGCGGCCGCACGACAGCGGAAGTCGGCCTCGTGCTCGGCCATGAGATTACGGGCGAAGTGATCGAAGTGGGGCGCGATGTCGAGACGCTTGCCATCGGCGATCTGGTTTCGGTGCCATTCAACGTCGCGTGCGGCCGTTGTCCGACGTGCAAGGCGCAGCATACGGGCGTGTGCCTGAACGTGAATCCGTCGCGTGCGGGCGGCGCGTATGGCTATGTCGACATGGGCGGCTGGATCGGCGGTCAGGCGGAATACGTGATGGTGCCGTACGCGGACTTCAATCTGCTGAAGTTTCCCGACAAAGCGCAGGCGATGTCCAAGATCCGCGATCTGACTTGTCTCTCCGACATTCTTCCGACGGGTTATCACGGCGCGGTGATGGCGGGCGTGGGGCCGGGCTCGACGGTGTATATCGCGGGCGCGGGGCCGGTCGGGATGGCGGCGGCTGCGTCGGCGCGCTTGCTGGGCGCGGCTTGCACGATCGTCGGCGACATGAACGAGGAGCGTCTTGCGCATGCGCGCGCGATGGGCTTCGAGACGATCAACCTGTCGAAGGATGCGACGCTCGGCGAGCAGATCGAGCAGATTCTCGGCAAGCCGGAAGTGGATTGCGCGGTCGATTGCGTGGGTTTCGAAGCGCACGGTCACGGCAGCGATGCCGGTCACGAAGCGCCCGCGACGGTGCTCAATTCGCTGATGGAGATTACGAAGGCGGCGGGCGCGATCGGGATTCCGGGTCTTTACGTGACTGACGATCCCGGTGCGGTCGATGCTGCGGCGAGGAAGGGGAGTTTGAGCATTCGCTTCGGCCTGGGCTGGGCGAAGTCGCATTCGTTCCATACGGGGCAGACGCCGGTCATGAAGTACAACCGCAATCTGATGCAGGCGATTTTGTGGGATCGGTTGCCGATTGCCGATATCGTCAATGTGACGGTGGTTTCGCTCGATGAAGCGCCGGATGGGTATCGGAAGTTTGATGGCGGAGCGCCGAGGAAGTTTGTTATCGATCCGCATGGGTTGTTGAAGGCGGCTTGAGCCTTTGTTTTTGCCCCCGGCGGGTTGGGGGCCTTCGGTTTTCTTGTTGTTGCCGGATCCCGTTATCGCGTCGGTCTATTAGCACTGCCCCCGTGCGGGGCGGCACCTACTTTCTTTGCCGCTGCAAAGCTGGGTTTGGCGTTTCGTTTCTTTTCGCCGGATCCCGTTTTCGTGGCGGTCTATTAGCGTTGCCCCTGTGCGGGGCGGCACTCACTTTCTTTGCTGCTGCAAAGAAAGTAAGCAAAGAAAGCAGCTCGTCACGGCCCGCGGTCACACGCAATTTGGGTAGTCCTCTCGTCCTCGATGGCACTCGCCTAAAGAGTGCCCTCAAACACCTAATCGGGCTTGGATCGCGCACGGTCCGCCGCCCGAAAACGCTGAGGACACTGGTTCAGCACGAAAGAGCTTCGGCACAGCGCTACGCGCTGCCGCCCGGTATGCAAGGGAAACCAACGTGCGGCAAGTGCAGCGAGATGGAGACGGCAGCAAAGAAGCACGCGCGGACCCGATTGACCGGTCGGCCGCGAAGCGGGCCGGAGCTATTTGGTGCTGAACCAGTTCGGTGTGTGGTGCGATGGTTCAGACCGTGCGCGAGCCAAGCCCGATTAGGTGTTTGAGGGCACTCTTTAGGCAGCCCACGATGGACGAGAGGACTAC
>NZ_JALQDZ010000027.1:0-14082 GCF_023630985.1 Caballeronia sp. ATUFL_F1_KS39
CAGACCGTGCGCGAGCCAAGCCCGATTAGGTGTTTGAGGGCACTCTTTAGGCAGCCCACGATGGACGAGAGGACTACCCAAATTGCGTGTGACCGCGGGCGTATCGGAAGCTGCTTTCTTTGCTTACTTTCTTTGCAGCAGCAAAGAAAGTGAGTGCCGCCCCGCACAGGGGCAGTGCTAATAGACCGACGCGAAAACGGGATCCGGCGAAACCAAGCCAAGCCAACCCAACCCGGGCTCCGGCGAAACCCACGCCAAGCCAAACCGGCCCCCGGAAGAAACCGGCATCCGGCAAAACCCGAACCAAGCGAAAACCACAAGGCAAAAAGCAAGAAAACCGCGTCATACTAGGACGCATGAAGGCCGATTACCTCCGAACCGCGCTTTCCTTCCGCCTGGCGGCCCCCTCCGATGCTGCGGAAATCGCGCGCATCCACGTGAAGGCCTGGCAGGCCGCCTATCGTTCCATCTTCCCCGCCGAATACCTCAATTCGCTTTCCATTCCGAAACGCCGTGCCCTCTGGTCCGAGCTGATCGCGCGCGGCATGCCCCGCATAATGCTCGCCGAACGCGACGACATCATGCTCGGATGGATCGCATGGGGCCCGTCACGCGATAACGACAAAGGCAGAACGGATGCCGAAATCGAAGCCATCTATATCGACCCGGCACACTGGCGCCAGGGCGCGGGAAGAATGCTGATCGATGAAGCGATCAACGCCGCGGCAAGCGAAGGCTATCGGGAAATGACGCTCTGGGCGCTCGAAGAAAACGTGCACGGCCTGCGCTTCTACAAGGCGCTCGGCTTTGCACTGGACGGCGTGTTCCGCACCGAAAGACTCGGCGGATGCGAAGTCTGCGAAACGCGCCTTCACATGGCGATCTGAACGCTCAGGCCACCATCGCGGGAACGGCAGCCAGCGGCGGCACCTGCTTGCGCCGCTCGCGCGTCGGCGCCGTGCCGAACGCATCGCGATAGCTCTTCGAGAAATGACACGCCGACTGAAAACCGCACGCCATCGTGATGTGCATGATCGACATGTCGGTCTGCAGCAGCAATTCACGCGCGCGCCGCAAGCGCAACGTCAGATAGTAATGCGTCGGCGTCATGCCGAGATGTTCGCGGAATAGCCGCTGCAGTTGCCGTTGCGACATGCCCGCGAGCCGCGCCAGTTCCTCGCGCGACAACGGCTCTTCGATGTTGTTCTCCATCAGCGAGATGACTTCGAAGAGCGACTTGTTCGCGGACCCCAGACGCGCGACGAGCGGCATCCGCTGCTGCGCGCTCGTATCGCGCACATGCTCGACGATGAACTGCTCCGCGATCTGTGTCACCCGCGCGGTGCCGACGCGTGCCGCGATCAAGTTCAGCATCATGTCGAGCGGCGCGACGCCGCCCGTACACGTCACGCGATCGCGATCGACCACGAACAGCTCTTTGAGAAAGCGCGTGTCGGGAAACTCTTCTTTAAGCGCCGACATGTTTTCCCAGTGAATCGCGCACGCATAGCCGGCGAGCAAGCCCGCGCGCGCCAATGCATACGTGCCGGTGCAAAGCGAGCCGAGCACGCTGCCCGTGCGCGCGAAACGGCGCAAGGCAGAAAGATGCGCGGGCGTAGTCGCACGCTGCACGTCGATGCCGCCGACCACGAACACGATGTCGGGCTGCCCCACGCATTCCACCGGACCGGTATCGACGGAAAGCCCGTTGCTCGCCGTCACCGGCCCGCCCTCCGGACTCACGATCGACCAGCGATACAACGGCTGCCCCGTCAAGTAGTTCGCCATGCGCAGGACTTCGATCGCATTGGTGAACGCGATCATCGTGAAGTTGGGAAGCGGCATGAACGCGAAGTGTGACAGCGACGCCGTGCGATCGGAGGACATGTGAGAACTGATTCCTTGGAATCTATTGAGTGGCGCCGTCATGCGCGGCGCTTACCACGCTTGCAATTTTGGTTGCGAGTGCAACTACCATGCCATCAGGCTAAACCCTGATCGATGAAGGGCATCGCGCATGCTCCGCTGCGCGCTCGCACTGACGCGGGGCCAGGCGCCGCAAGACATGCACTGCAGCAGCGCACGATCGTTCCGATGCAGTGCAACAGCCCACACAAAAAATTCGCTACACCGAAAAGGAATTCGCCACTTGTCGAAAACAGACGCGCATGTCGGAAAAGGTAAAGAACACGTCTGAATTCGTAAATTGACCGGCAGGGCGAAAGTCAAGAATAGACGCAACGACGAAAGCGACGTCGAACGACCCCCACCTCTCAGGCGACACGGAGCACACCACGATGAGCACCCTCCACAACGACAGCATCATCATCGACGGACTGAACATCTCGAAGTTCGAGCGCTCCGTGTTCGAAGACATGAGAAAGGGCGGCGTCACCGCCGTGAACTGCACCGTGTCGGTGTGGGAAGACTTTCAGAAGACCATCGACAACATCGCGGAAATGAAGCAGCAGATCCGCGAATACAGCGAAATTCTCACGCTCGTCCGCACGACCGACGACATCCTGCGCGCAAAGAAGGAAAACAAGACCGGCATCATCTTCGGCTTCCAGAACTCGTATGCGTTCGAGGACAACCTCGGCTATATCGAAGTGTTCAAGGAGCTGGGCGTGAACGTGGTCCAGCTTTGCTACAACACACAGAACCTCGTCGGCACGGGTTGCTATGAACCGGACGGCGGTCTGTCGGGTTATGGCAAGGAAGTGATTCACGAGATGAATCGCGTCGGCATCATGGTCGATCTCTCGCACGTCGGCGCAAAGACGTCTTCCGATGCGATCGCCTGCTCGAAGAAGCCCGTCACGTACTCGCACTGCTGTCCGTCGGGACTCAAGGATCATCCGCGCAACAAGAGCGACGATCAACTGCGCGAGATCGTCGATGCGGGCGGCTTCGTCGGCGTGACGATGTTCTCGCCGTTCCTCAAGAAAGGCCCGGATGCAACGGTCGATGACTATCTCGAAGCGATCGAATACACCATCGATGTCATCGGCGAAGACAACGTCGGTATCGGCACGGACTTCACACAAGGCTATAGCACCGAATTCTTCGACTGGATCACGCACGACAAGGGCCGTTATCGCCGCCTGACGAACTTCGGCAAGGTCGTGAATCCGGAAGGCATTCGCACGATCGGCGAATTCCCGAACCTCACCGCTGCAATGGAAAAGGCCGGCTGGAGCGAATCGCGCATCAAGAAAGTGATGGGCGAAAACTGGATGCGCTTCTTCGGCGAAGTCTGGAACGTCTGACCGTCAACGACAAATAAAGAGGAACCCCGCGATGCAACCGCAACTGCCTATCGATGTCGATCCGCAAACCGGCGTCTGGACCACCGACGCGCTGCCGATGCTCTACGTGCCGCGCCACTTCTTCACGAACAATCACGTCGCCGTCGAAGAAGCGCTCGGCCGCGATACGTATGCCGAGATTCTCTACAAGGCCGGCTACAAGTCCGCGTATCACTGGTGCGACAAGGAAGCCGAGAAGCACGGCATCAGCGGCATGGCGTGCTTCGAGCATTACCTGAAGCGCCTGTCGCAACGTGGATGGGGACTCTTCACGATCGTCGAAGCCGATCCTGCGACATCGCATGCGCGCATTCATCTGCATAACTCGTCGTTCGTGCTCGCGCAGCCCGGCAAAGAGGGCAAGCTCTGCTACATGTTCGCGGGCTGGTTCGCGGGCGCGATGGACTGGGTCAACGACACGGCTCCCGACAGTGCGAAGAAAGGTCCGCGCTCGAAGTCGATCGAAACCCAATGCGCGGCGGAAGGCCATTCGCATTGCGTATTTGAAGTGTCGCCGCTGTAAGCAAAGCTCAACTCCGAGGTCGATCGCGATGCGTTACCCGAACCTTTTCAAGCCTCTTCAGCTCAACAAGCTCACGTTGCGCAACCGCATCGTCAGCACCGCGCACGCGGAGGTCTATGCCGAACCGGGCGGTCTGCCCGGCGACCGCTATATCCGCTATTACGAGGAGAAAGCGAAGGGCGGCGTCGGCCTCGCCGTGTGCGGCGGTTCGAGCCCGGTGTCGATCGACAGTCCGCAAGGCTGGTGGAAGTCGGTGAACCTCGCGACCGACAAGGTCATCGATCCGCTCTCGCGTCTCGCCGAAGCCATGCATCGTCATGGCGCGTTCATCATGATTCAGGCGACGCACATGGGCCGCCGCTCCGCATGGCACGGCGAGCACTGGCCGCATCTGATGTCGCCGTCGGGCGTGCGCGAGCCGGTGCATCGCGGCAACGCGAAGATCATCGAAGTGGAAGAGATCAAGCGCATCATCCAGGACTTCGCGGCGGCCGCGAGGCGCGTGAAGGATGCAGGCATGGACGGCATCGAGATCTCGGCGGCGCATCAGCATTTGATCGATCAGTTCTGGAGCCCGCGCACCAACTTCCGTACCGATGAATGGGGCGGTTCGTTGGAGAATCGTCTGCGCTTCGGGATGGAAGTGCTGAAGGCCGTGCGTGAAGAAGTGGGCGCGGATTTCTGCGTCGGCCTGCGCATGTGCGGCGACGAATTTCATGAAGACGGTCTCTCGCACGAGAACCTCAAGGAGATCGCGCAGGCGATGTCCGAAAGCGGCCTCATCGATTATGTCGGCGTGATCGGTTCGGGCGCGGATACGCACAACACGCTCGCCAACTGCATGCCGCCGATGGCGCTGCCGCCCGAGCCGTTCGTGCATCTCGCCGCGGGCATCAAGTCGGTTGTGAAGCTGCCGATCATGCATGCGCAAAGCATTCGCGATGCGGGACAGGCCGAGCGTCTGCTTGCAAACGGCATGGTCGATCTCGTCGGCATGACGCGCGCGCAGATCGCCGATCCGCATATGGTCATCAAGATTCGCGATGGCCGCGAAGACGAAATCAAGCAGTGCGTCGGCGCGAACTATTGCATCGATCGCCAGTACAACGGTCTCGACGTTTTGTGCGTGCAGAACGCCGCGACGTCGCGCGAACAGACGATGCCGCACGTCATCGAAAAGACGCGTGGCCCGAAGCGCAAGGTTGTCGTGGTCGGCGCGGGGCCTGCCGGTCTCGAAGCGGCGCGCGTCGCGCGTTCGCGTGGTCATGATGTCGTGCTGTTCGAGAAGAACGATTATGTCGGCGGTCAGATCATGCTCGCCGCGAAAGCGCCGCAGCGCGAGCAAATGGCCGGCATCGTGCGCTGGTTCGACATGGAAACGAAGCGCCTCGGCGTCGATCGCCGTCTCGGTGTCGCCGCCGACGAGAAGATGATCATGGCAGAGAAGCCGGACATCGTCGTGCTCGCGACGGGCGGTTCGTCGTTCACCGATCAGGTCCCTGCGTGGGGCGTCGAAGAAGGTCTCGCCGTGAGTTCGTGGGACATTCTTTCGGGCAAGGTCGAGCCGGGCAAGAACGTGCTCGTCTACGACGGCGTATCGACTCATGCGGGCGCGGGCGTAGCGGACTTCATCGCGTCGCGCGGCAATAACGTCGAGATCGTCACGCCCGATGTCAAAGTCGCCGACGACACCGGCGGCACCACGTTCCCGATCTTCTATCGCCGTCTCTATGCGCAAGGCGTCATTCATACGCCTAACTACTGGCTCGACAAGGTCTACGAGGAAAACGGCAAGAAGATCGCCGTGATCCGCAACGAGTACACGGAAGAGCAGGAAGAGCGCGCGGTGGATCAGGTCGTGATCGAGAACGGCATCACGCCGAACGACGCGCTCTACTGGAAGCTCAAGCCCGAGTCGCTCAATCGCGGACAGATCGACGTGCACACGCTGTTCGCATCGCTACCGCAGCCGTCGTTGAGCGAAGAGCTCGGGAACGGACGCTTCCTGTTGTTCCGCGTCGGCGACTGCATCTCGATGCACAACATCCACAGCGCGATCTACGATTCGCTGCGCCTCTGCAAAGACTTCTGACGAGGTATTCGACGATGAACCCCGTGTTTGTCATCACCGCGCTGTTGTGGCTTTCGATGGCGGGCCTCGCGTTCGCCTTGCTCAAGCGCGCAGCGTACTGGCGCGAAGGCCGCGCGACGACGGCCGGCGCCTATGGATGGGCGAATCTGCTGACCATTCCGAAGCGCTATTTCGTCGATCTGCATCATGTCGTGGCGCGCGATCCGTATATCGCGAAGACGCACGTCGCGACCGCGGGTGGCGCGATCCTCGCGATGGCGCTCGTCTTCATCAACTACGGTCTCGCGATCTATTCGGTGTGGCTCGACCGCGCGATTTTCCTCGCGGCGATCATCATGTTCGTCGGTGCGATGTTCGTGTACAAGCGGCGTCGCGCGAAGGACGTGCCCGCGCGTCTGTCGCATGGACCGTGGGACAGCCTGCCGTTGCTGCTCGGTTCGTTCGCGCTCGGTCTCGCGTTGTTCATGCTGCTGCCTGCATCGTGGATGTCCGGCGCGCTCGCGATCATCGTCGCGTTGCTGATCGCGGCGGGCGCGTACACGATGACCTTCGGCGCGGCGCAAGGCGGCCCGATGAAGCACGCGATGGCGGGTCTGCTGCATCTCGCCTTTCATCCGCGTCAGGAGCGTTTTCACGCGAAGGACGAGAACGAACGCGAAGTCGTGCCGCCGACGGCGCTCAAGAAGCCCGTGCTCGATGCGAAGGAATATGGCGTCGGCAAGCCGGTCGAGTTTCGCTGGAATCAGTTGTTGAGCTTCGATGCCTGCGTGCAGTGCGGCAAGTGCGAGGCCGCGTGTCCCGCGTTCGCATCGGGTCAGCCGTTGAATCCGAAGAAGCTGATTCAGGATCTGGTCGTCGGCATGGTCGGCGGATCGGACTCGCAATACGCGGGTAGCCCGACACCCGGCATTCCCGTCGGCAGGCATTCCGGCGGTCCGGCCAAGCCGCTCATCTCGCAGATGATCGAAGCGGACACGATCTGGTCGTGTACGACGTGCCGCGCGTGCGTGCAGGAGTGCCCGATGCTGATCGAGCACGTCGATGCGATCGTCGACATGCGCCGCAATCAAACGCTCGTCGAAGGCGATGTGCCGGGCAAAGGCCCGATCACGCTCGCGAACCTGCGCGAGACCGGCAGTCAGAACGGTTTCGATATCGGCGCGCGCTACGACTGGTCGGTGGATTTGCAAGTGCAGGTCGCGCAGCCGGGACGCCCTGTCGATGTTCTGCTGATCGCCGGCGAAGGCGCATTCGACATGCGCTATCAGCGCACGCTGCGCGCGCTCGCCAAAGTGATGAACAAGGCGGGCGTCGATTACGCGGTGCTCGGCGGCGTCGAAACGGATACGGGCGACACGGCGCGGCGTCTCGGCGACGAAGCCACGTTCCAGCAATGCGCATCGAAGCTGATGAACACGCTGTCGCAATACCAGTTCCGTCGCATCGTCACGGCGGATCCGCATGTGCTGCATAGCTTGCGCAACGAATATCGCGCGCTTGGCGGCTACTACGAAGTGCAGCATCACACGGCGTTCATGGCGGAGCTCGTCGCGAGCGGCAAGCTCACGCCGAAGGCCGCCGCCGTGCTCGCGGACAAGAAAATCACGTACCACGATCCGTGCTATCTCGGCCGCTACAACGGCGAGACGGAAGCGCCGCGCAAGTTGCTGAAGACCATTGGCATCAAGGTCGTCGAGATGGAGCGTCATGGCATGCGCGCGCGTTGCTGCGGCGGTGGCGGCGGTGCGCCGCTGACGGATATCCCCGGCAAGCAGCGCATTCCCGATATCCGCATCGCGGATGCGAAGTCGGTCGGCGCGGAAGTCGTCGCGGTCGGTTGCCCGCAATGCACCGCGATGCTGGAAGGCGTGGTCGGTCCTCGTCCCGAAGTGCTCGACGTGGCGGAACTCGTCGCTGCGGCCTTGGAGTGAAGCGATGAACAACGACATCAAACGAATCGATCCGCGCCGTCCCTTCGTCATCACGGCCGATGGACTGAAGCGCATCACGCTCGGCGAAATCGGCAATGGCGTCGTGCTGAACTTCACGCACGGCGGCCACAAGGAAGCGACGAAGCCGCGCCGCACGACGAAGCCCGCGACGCGTTCGCTGCTCGTCGCGGCGCACACGGATCGCGGCGCGCTCGACGATCACGCGCGCCAGGCGCTCGCGGCCGCCGCCTTGCTCGCGGACGATCAGACCGAAGTCGTGCTGATCGCGTTCGGCGAGTTCAAGGACGATGCCGCCGTGCTCGGCGCGGATCGCTACGTCGCGCTGCCGGAGTTCGATCGCCGCAACTACGCGCCCGACGAAGAAGTGCGCGCGTTGACCGCCTGCGTCGCTGCGTTCCGACCGGCGCATATCTTCATGCCCGACAACGCAACCGGCGACGGCGATCTCGGCCGCCGCTACGCCGCACGCGCCGATGCGTCCATCGCGACGCAGGTCGTCGAAATCGATGCAGCGCATGTCGCGTCGTATGCACAGGCGGGTCGCGCGCTTGCATCGCGTGCATTGCCCGACATGGTTTTGCTTGCAGCTCATGCCGTCGATGCGAAGCTGCCCTTCGTCGGCGCGGGCGAGGCGATGAATCCGCAAGGCATCGTGCCGGCGGCGAAAGCGAGCGCTTACGTCGATCTCGGCATCGAAGAGATGGACGCGGCGCAGGTCGCGCTGGAGGAAGCGGACTTCATCGTGTCGGCGGGCAACGGCGTGTCGGACATCGCCGCGTTCGAAGCGCTCGCGGGCACGCTGGGCGCGGCGATCGGCGCGAGCCGCGTCGCCGTCGACGATGGCAAGTTCACGCGCGACAAGCAGATCGGCGCGACCGGCAAGACGGTCGAGGCGAGCGTGTATATCGCGTTCGGCATTTCGGGCGCGGTGCAGCACTTGCAGGGCATCAAGGATTGCCGCCACGTCATCGCCGTGAATCTCGACGCCAGCGCGCCGATCGCGAAGCGCGCGAATCTGACGATCGTCGCGGACACGCAGGAAACGATCAAGGCACTGACCGATGCCGCCGCCGCCGCACGCGCCGCGCGTGCCAGCGGCGGATCGATCGCGCAGACCGCGCACATCGCCGAAGGAGTCGCTGCATGAAGATCGCCGTTCTCGTCTCCACCGGACGTCATCCCGTCAGCGGCGCGGCGTGCTACAGCCGCAACGACGCCGCCGCGCTGACCATCGCCATCGGCATCGCGAAGACGCACGGCGCGCAACTCGACGTGTTGCACGCGGGTGATCCGGCTAATCCGGCGTTGCAGGAATATCTCGCGCTCGGCGCGTCGAAAGTCGAAGTGCTCAACACGCAAGGCGATGCGTGTGCGGCCCTCGCGCAAAGGCTTGCGGGTTACGAGCTCGTGTTCACCGGCACGCGCGCCGAAGGCGCTTACGACAGCGGCACGCTGCCGTACAAGCTCGCGGATGCGCTGAACGTTCCGCTCGTCGGCGCGGCCGTCGATGTCAGCGTGACGAAGGAAGGCGTCGAAGTGCGCCAGTTCATGCCGAAGGGCTTGCGCCGACGCGTGCGCGCGCCGCTGCCCGCGCTCGTCGCCGTGCATCCATTGGCCAACGCCGCGCCGCGCTACGCCTATGCGCGCATGCGCGAAGGCCACGTCGCGCCGGTCGCCGCGAGCGCGCCCGTCGACAAGGAAAGCACGGCGTGGCGCATCGGCCCGGTGACGGCCAAGCCCAAGAAACTCGCCGCGCCGGAAAAGCGCTCGGGCCACGCGCGCATGCTCGGCGCGACGACGACCGAAAGCCGCGGCGGAAGCGTCGTAATTGACGGGAGTTCCGTCGAAAAAGCACAAGTGATTCTGGCGTATTTGCGCGAGCATCAACTCGTCGATTACTGATTTCTCGACCCACATCGACCCACATACAGGTGCACACGATGAAAGTTTCGGCAGACGTTCGCGCAATGATCGAACGCCGCAAAAAGGGCCACACGCTCGAGGCGCCGTTCTACACGAGCGAAGAGATTCACGCGCTCGACCTCGATGCCATCTTCCGCAAGACCTGGATTCAGGTCGCCGTCGAGCCGGACATTCCCGAGCCGGGCGATTACACGACGATCGAGATCGGCAACGATTCGATCCTGATCGTGCGCGACGACGATATGGAAATACGCGCCTTCTACAACGTGTGCCGGCATCGCGGCGCGCGCCTGTGCAATCAGGAGAAGGGCTCGCTCGGCAATATCGTGTGCCCGTATCACAGCTGGACCTACAACCTCTCCGGCGATCTGATGTTCGCCGAGCACATGGGCGACCAGTTCGACCGCTGCAAGCACAGCCTGAAGAAGGTGCATGTCCAGAATCTCGCGGGCCTCATCTTCGTCTGTCTCGCCGATGAACCGCCCGCCGATTTCGCCGTGATGCGCGAAGCGATGGAGCCGTATCTCGCGCCGCACGGTCTGAAGGATTGCAAGATCGCGGCGAGCATCGATATCGTCGAGAAGGGCAACTGGAAGCTCACGATGGAGAACAATCGCGAGTGCTATCACTGCGTCGCGAATCATCCAGAGCTGACCATTTCGCTTTACGAATACGGCTTCGGCTATCAGCGCTCGCCCGCGAACGAAGAAGGCATGGCGGCGTTCGAGAAGACCGTCGAAGAGCGCACGAAGCAATGGGAAGCGATGTGCCTGCCGTCCGCGGAAATCGAACGCCTCGCCGATCTCGTGACGGGCTTTCGCACGCAACGTTTGCCGCTCGATCGCGATGGCGAATCGCAGACGCTCGATGCGAAAGTCGCATCGAAGAAACTGCTCGGCGGCTTCGAGCGCGCGGACCTGGGCGGCTTGTCGTTCTGGACGCAGCCGAACTCGTGGCATCACTTCATGAGCGATCACATCGTGACGTTCTGCGTGATTCCGCTTGCATCGGGGGAAACGCTCGTCCGCACGAAGTGGCTCGTGCACAAGGACGCGCGCGAAGGCATCGATTACGACGTCGACAATCTCACCGCCGTGTGGCGCGCGACGAACGATCAGGACCGCACGCTCGTCGAGTACTCGCAACTCGGCGTCGCGAGCAACGCCTACGAACCGGGTCCGTACTCTCCGTTCACGGAAGGTCTCGTCGAGAAGTTTTGCGAGTGGTACATCGGACGTCTTGCCGATTACGCCGATACGCCCGAGCACGGCGTCGATGCGTCGCTCGGTGAGAAAGTCGTTTCCTTCATGCGCTGACAGCCTCGTAGCAGGAGTAGAACATGATGCGCGATCAGGCTACTTTCGAGCCGACCGACAGCCGCGTGACCCAGCCGAAGTTCTGGGGGACGCTGCCCGTGCGCTGGAATTGCGACACGGACGAGACGCTCGTCTGCTGTCACGTCCGGCAGGAGACGCACGACGTCAAGAGCTTTTTCTTCAAGGCGCCGGGTGAGCGCACGTTCGTCTTCGAGCCGGGGCAGTTCATCACGCTTGAGCTCGAGATCAACGGCGAGCAGATCAATCGCTGCTATACGATCTCGTCCGCGCCGACGCGCCCGCACACGATCTCCATCACGGTGAAGCGCGTGCCGGGGGGACCGGTGTCGAACTGGCTGCACGATAACCTCGTCGCGGGATCGACGGTGCGCGTGCTCGGGCCATCGGGCGAATTCACGTGCGCGCGTCATCCGGCGCGCAAGTATCTGTTCTTGTCGGCGGGTTCGGGCATTACGCCGCTCATGTCGATGAGCCGCGCGCATCACGAACTCGGCGACGATGCCGACATCGTGTTCGTGCATAGCGCGCGCACGCCGGATGACATCATCTTTGCGCGCGAGCTCGATCTCATCGCGTCGAATCACAAGAACTTCCGCACGGCGTTCGTGTGCGAGCGGGTCGGCACGCGCACGAACTGGCCGGGCGTGACGGGCTTTCTCACGCTGCCGCTCCTGAAGCTGATCGCGCCGGACTTTCTCGAGCGCGAAGTCTTCACGTGCGGCCCGGCGCCGTATATGAAGGCGGTGCGCGATCTGCTCGATGCAGGTGGTTTCGATCGCAAGCATTATCACGAGGAGAGCTTCTCGTTCGGCGTCGTCGAGGAAGTCGCGGCTGAACTGACGACGGCGCATGTCGCCGAGGCCCTTGCGGCGCAGACGGATTTCGTCGAAGCGCGCGAGGACGCGGTCGGCTTTGCGCCTGCGCCGACAGAGCCCGTCGAGATCATCGAAGCGCCTGTTGAAGCCGCGCCCGTCGTCGATACGAAGTTCAAGGTGAGCTTCGCGAAGAGCCGGCGCGACATCGAATGCGGCAGCAACGAACATGTGCTCGATGCGGCGAAGAAGGCGGGCGTGCGCTTGCCATCGTCGTGTACGCAGGGCATGTGCGGGACGTGCAAGGTCAAGCTCGTGTCGGGCGAAGTGAGCATGAAGCATGCGGGCGGCATACGTCAGCGCGAGATCGATCAGGGCATGGTGCTGCTGTGCTGCAGCAAGCCTATGAGCGATCTCGTCGTCGACAAGTAAGCCCTGAGGGGCGCGTCGTTTCTTGACAACTGAGTGTCGGAAAAGTGCGCTACGCGTCAATTCTGGCTGGTGATTCTGTTCGCTACACGGCGTGGGGCCGCTAAGGGGAAACCAAATGAAACCGATGAGAAGAATGCTCGTTTTGGGGGCGATGAGCGCCGCCCTCGCATCGAGCCTGATGGCAAACGCCGCGGATAAGCCGACGATCAAAATCGGTTATGTCGAGGGCTGGGACGATAGCGTGGCGACGTCGAACGTGGCGGCGCGCGTGATCGAGAAGAAGCTGGGTTATCCGGTGCAACTGGTGCCGGTGGCCGCGGGCGTGATGTGGCAGGGCGTGGCGCGCGGCGATCTCGACGCGACGCTGTCGGCGTGGCTGCCGGTCACGCATGGCGCGTACTGGAACAACTTCAAGTCGAAGGTCGTGAATCTCGGTCCGAACTTTCAGGACGCGAAAATCGGCTTGATCGTGCCGGAGAACGTCGACGTCAACAGCTTGAGCGATCTCGAGGCGAAGAAGGCGGAATTCGATTCGCGCATCGTGGGCATCGATGCGGGCGCGGGCGTGATGCAGAAGACGAGCGAAGCGATCAAGGCTTATAACCTCGACTACAAGCTGCTGCCGAGCTCGGGTTCGGCGATGACGGCGGAACTGGCGCGTTCCGAAGCGGCCAATAAGCCGATCATCGTGACGGGCTGGAAGCCGCACTGGATGTTCGCGAAGTACAAGCTCAAGTTCCTCGAGGATCCGAAGAAGGTGTTCGGTGAGTCGGAGCACGTCGATAACGTGATCAATCCGGAGCTGGAGAAGAAGGCGCCGCAGGTGGTGGCATTCCTCAAGAAGTTTCAGTGGAAGCCGGGTGAGATCGATAGCGTGATGCTGGCGACGCAAAATGGAGAGAAGCCGCAGGCGGCGGCGGATGCGTGGATCAGCGCGCATGGGGATCGGGTGGAGTCCTGGACTAAGTAATTTTTTTCGTTGGGTTTTTTGGGTCTTTGGGCGTTTGGGCAAACGCTGAGCGTCGTGGGTTATGCCTGCGGCGCTTTTTTTTGGGGTTTTGCTTTTGGCTTTTGGCTTTTGGCTTTTGATTTCGCCGGATCCCGTTTTCGTGTCGGTCTATCAGCATTGCCCCTGTGCGGGGCGGCACTCACTTTCTTTGCTGCTGCAAAGAAAGTAAGCAAAGAAAGCAGCTACTGATACGCCCGCGGTCACACGCAATTTGGGTAGTCCTCTCGTCCATCGTGGGCTGCCTAAAGAGTGCCCTCATAGGCCCAACCGGGCTTGGATCGCGCACGGTCTGAACCATCGCACCACACACCAAACGGGTTCAGCACCAAATAGCTCCAGCCCGCTTCGCGGCCGACCGGTCAATCGGGTCTGCGCGTGCTTCTCTACTAACGTCTCCATCTCTCCGCAAGTGCCGCACGTTGGTTTCCCTTGCATACCCGGCGGCAGCGCGTAGCGCTGTGCCGAAGCTCTTTCGTGCTGCACCAGTGTCCTCAGCGTTTTCGGGCGGCAGACCGCGCGCGATCCAAGCCCCGTTAGTCCTTTGAGGGCACTCTTTAGGCGAGTGCCACCTGGAACGAGAGAACTACCCAAATTGCGTGTGACCGCGGGCGGTGACGAGCTGCTTTCTTTGGTTACTTGTATATTGAATCTGGCGTCCGGAAGCTGATCTCTCCCGTTCGCTCGAAGCGGTAGC
>NZ_JALQDZ010000028.1:0-13822 GCF_023630985.1 Caballeronia sp. ATUFL_F1_KS39
TGATGCGCGACGGCACAACTTGGAATCCCCCAAAACCATGATCCTTACCAACTCAACCCTTGACGCTCAATACAGTTGCTTTCTTTGCAGCAGCAAAGAAAGTGACTGCCGCCCCGCACAGGGGCAGTGCTAATAGACCGCCACGAAAACGGGATCCGGCGAAACCCTAGCCAAGCGAATATGGAATCCAGCGAAAACAGCAAAGCAAGCTAACCCGGAGCGCAAAAACCTCACCGCAAAACCACAGTCCGCTCGCCATTAATAAAAACCCGCCGCTCAATAAACGCTTTAACCGCGCGTGCAAGCGCAAGGCACTCCACATCCCGCCCTGTCGCCAACAACCGCTCCGGCCCATAAGAATGATCGACGCGCTCAACTTCCTGCTCGATGATCGGTCCTTCATCGAGATCGTCGGTGACGAAATGCGCGGTCGCGCCAATCAGCTTGACCCCACGCGCATGCGCCTGGTGATAAGGCTTCGCCCCCTTGAACCCAGGCAAGAACGAGTGATGGATATTGATCGCACGCCCCGCCAGCTTGCGGCTCGTCTCGCCTGAAAGAATCTGCATATACCGCGCAAGCACCATCAACTCCGCGCCTGACGTATCGAACAGATCGAGCAAGCGCGCTTCCTGCTGCGGCTTGGTATCGGCGGTAATCGGCAGATGATGGAACGGCAAGCCATGCTGCTCCGCCAGATGCGCCAGATCCGTATGATTCGACCCGATGCCGACGATATCCATCTTCAACTCGCCCATGCGCCAGCGGAACAGCAAATCCGCAAGACAGTGCTCGAGCTTCGACACCATCAGCAGCACCTTCGGCCGCACGGCGAGATCGTGCATCGCCCACGACATCGCAAAGCGCTCGGCGATAGGCTCGAATTCGCGCTTCAGCATCGCGAGATCGAGCGCCTCCTCGGGCCGCGCGCCATGAAACACGCAACGCACGAAAAAGCGCTCGGAGACATCGTCGTCGAAGACGGTGAGTTCGTCGATATAGCCGTGATGCCGCTCCAGAAAGCCGACGATCGCGGCGACCTGCCCCGCCGCGCTCGGGCACGAAACGGTAAGCACGAGTTGATCAAAGCGGGAATCGGCTGCCATGCGTGCTCCACATTCGAATGGTTGCAGCGCCGCGAAATGCGGCGAGCGTACGCGCTAGTAGAGCAAACGCGCGCGCCTTCCGGATAGAAGCGAACCGCCGCGCAAATAGTACGAAAGCGTCAGCCGACGACGTCGCATTCGTCCAGCAGCCACTCGCTGAACGCCCGCACCGCCGCCGACGGCTCGCGCGGCGTCACGAGCACGTAGCCCCGATCGGTGACGAGCGGCGCATCGCAGAGCGCGACGAGCTGGCCCGTCGCGATCAGTTCGTCGATGAGCGGCGCCCAGCCGAGCGCGACGCCCTGGCCCATCACCGCGGCGTGCGCGACGAGCGCGTAGCTGTTGAACGTGAAGCCGCCCTGCGTCGGCGGCGCGGCAAGGCCGTGCGCTTCGAACCACGCGCTCCATGAAAGCCAGCGCTCGGGCAGCGTCGGTTCGAGATGCAAGAGCGGCAGCCCGGATAGATCGGCGGGCGATACCCGCGCGCTTCTTCCCGCAATCAGCGCCGGGCTGCACACCGGCATCACGCGTTCGGCGAAGAGCTTCACGGCGCTCTGACCGCTCCATTCGGCATGCGTGTCGCCGAAGACGATGACCACATCGGCATGATCGCCCGATGCGCTCGGCAAGCTCTGCGACGTGATGATCTTCACGTCGACATCGGGCATCAGCGCCTTGAATTGCGGCAGGCGCGGCATCAGCCAGTATGTGGCGAAGCCGAAATCCGTCGACAGCGTGAGCGTGCGTTGCGCGTGACGCGAGCGGATGTCCGACGTCGCCGCGCGAATCACGTCGAGTCCCCGACGCACCGCATCGAAAAGACGCGCGCCGTCGTCCGTGAGCGTGACCCCGCGATGCCCGCGCTCGAACAGCGCCGCCCCGAGCGATTCCTCCAGCTGCACGACGCGCTGGCTCACCGCGGGCTGCGTCGAGCCGAGTTCGCGCGCGGCAGCCGTGAAGCTCGCGTGCCGCGCGGCGGATTCGAACATCAGTAACGCCTGCATCGGTGGCAGGCGGTCCGGCCGCGGCATAACTCCCCCTTATGAACGCATAACGTTTTGCTGTCTTCACAGCCGCGATTTGAACGGCAATAGTGACACCCAACGCTCAATCAACGATTCTATTCGAGGCACGCAGTCATGCTTGAGACGAAACAAAATATCCTTGTGCTGATGGCCGATCAGCTCACGCCCTTCGCACTCGCCGCATACGGCAATCGCGTGACGAAGACGCCGCGCATCGATGCGCTCGCGCGCGAAGGCGTCGTGTTCGAATCCGCGTATTGCGCGAGTCCGCTGTGCGCGCCTTCGCGTTTTTCGCTTCTCGCGGGCAAGCTGCCTTCGAACATCGGCGCATTCGACAATGCCGCCGAATTCCCGTCCGAAACGCTGACCTTCGCGCACTATCTGCGCGCCGAAGGCTATCGCACGATTCTCTCCGGCAAGATGCATTTCTGCGGCGCGGATCAGTTGCACGGCTTCGAGGAACGTCTCACGACCGATATCTATCCCGCCGATTTCGGCTGGACGCCCGACTGGCAGAACGCCGATGCGCGCCCGACGTGGTATCACAACATGAGCTCCGTGATAGACGCGGGCCCATGCGTGCGTACCAATCAACTCGACTTCGACGACGAAGTGACCTTCACCACGCGTCAAAAGCTCTTCGACATCGCGCGCGAGCGCAACGCGGGCAAGGACGCGCGTCCGTTCATGATGGTCGCATCGCTCACGCATCCGCACGATCCGTATGCGATTCCGCGCAAGTACTGGGACGCGTATCGCGATGAAGACATCGACATGCCTTCGTATCGCGATTCGCTCGATGCCTGCGATCCGCATTCGAAGCGCCTGCGCCATGTGTACGAAGCGGATCGCACGCCGCCGACGGACCGGCAAATCCGCAATGCGCGGCGCGCGTACTACGGCGCGGTGTCGTATGTCGACGACCAGTTCGCATCGATCCTCGAAGCGCTCGACGAGGCCGGTCTCGCCGACGATACGATCATCGTCGTCACGTCGGATCACGGGGAGATGCTCGGCGAGCGCGGCCTCTGGTACAAGATGACGTTCTTCGAAGGCGGCTGCCGCGTGCCGCTCATCGTGCACGCGCCGAAGCGGTTTGGCGCGCATCGCGTGAAGGATTCGGTCTCGCATCTCGATGTGCTGCCGACGCTCGTCGAATTCGCGCGCGGACAAGCGCCGCAAGCGTGGCCCGACAGCATCGACGGTCAAAGCCTCGTGCCGCACTTGCGCGAGACCGGCGGGCACGACGAAGCCATCGGCGAATATCTCGCGGAAGGCGCGATTGCGCCCATCGTGATGATCCGGCGCGGGCGCTTCAAGTTCATTCATTCGAGCGTGGATCCGGATCAGCTTTACGATGTAGAAGCCGATCCGTTCGAGCGCGAGAATCTCGCAAGCGATGAGCGTCACGCCGCGCGCGTGGCCGAATTCCGCGCGGAGATCGCGCGCCGCTGGAATCTCGATGCGCTGCATCGGGACGTGCTGAAGAGTCAGCGCCGCCGCCATTTCCATTTCGCGGCGACGACGCAGGGCACGATTCAGTCATGGGACTGGCAGCCTCACGTCGATGCGAGCCAGCGCTACATGCGCAATCACATCGATCTGGACGATCTCGAAGCGATGGCGCGTTTTCCCGCCGTCGAGCACTGACGCATCGATCGCATCCCCACAACACACGACAGGAATGCACCATGAAAAAGGGCTTCATCCACGCGCTCTTCGCCGCCGCGCTGGCTTGCGTGGCTTCGCATGCGTTTGCCGCCGAGCCGCAGTCCTGCACGCAGGTCCGCATGGCGGGGCCGGGCTGGACCGATATCGACGCGACCAATGCGATGAGCGGCATCGTGCTCAAGGCGCTCGGCTATCGGCAGAACGTCGCGAACCTGTCGGTGCCGATCACGTATCAGGGCATGAAGAAAGGGCAGATCGACGTGTTTCTCGGCAACTGGATGCCCGCGCAGGCGCCGCTCGTGAAGCCGTTCTTCGAAGAGAAATCGATCGACGTCGTGCGTCCGAATCTCTCCAATGCGAAGTTCACGCTCGCGGTGCCGGACTATGTGGCGGCGGCGGGCGTGCATTCGTTCGCGGACCTCGCGAAGAACGCCGACAAGTTCGATAACCGCATCTACGGCATCGAACCGGGCGCGCCGGCGAATCAGAACATCAAGCGCATGGTCGATGACAAGGCCTTCGGTCTCGGCGACTGGAAGCTGGTCGAATCGAGCGAAACCGCGATGCTCACGCAAGTGGAGCGGGCGGTGCGCGACAAGAAGTGGATCGTGTTTCTCGCGTGGGAGCCGCATCTGATGAACACGAAGTTCAAGCTCGCCTATCTCGATGGCGGCGACAAATACTTCGGCCCGAACTATGGCGGCGCGACGGTGAACACCGTGGCGCGCAGCGGCTACGAGCAGCAATGCCCCAACGTGAGCAGGCTGTTCAAACAGATGGCGTTCAACGTCGATCTGGAGAACGGCGTCATCACGGATGTGCTGGAGAAGAAAACGAATGTCGATGCAGCGGCCACGGATGCGCTGAAGCGTCATCCGGAGCTGCTGAAATCGTGGCTGGACGGCGTGACCACGGCGAGCGGCGGAAACGGCCTGGAAGCCGTTCAGACCGCGCTCGGCGTGAAGTGAGGGATCAGCCGAGCTGAATGCTCGCGCGTTCCTGTGCGGCCATCACGACGGCGCGCATCGGCGTCTGGATCGCCATGAAGTGGAGCATCAGGCTGTCCGCCTGGTGCAAGTACCACGGCGTATTGATGCTCAGGCAGTCGAGGCCGTGTTCGAGCTTCCAGCCGAGACGGTCCGTCAGCAGATTCGCGATGATGGTCTGATCGCCGCCGTTCGCATAGGTGCTCGATTTGTCGGGCGCGGCGCTGACATGCTCGTGGATTTCGTCGACGAACGCGAGGACCGCGGGCTTGCGGCGAAAGCCGAGCACGCCGGCATTGATGATCCACGGCCCGATATCGTGCGCCGCGAGAATGTCGCGCCCGTCCAGCAGCGGATCGATCGGCTTGCGCTGATCGAAGAAGAGGATGTCGGCATCGACCCAGATCGCCCAGTCGTGATGCGGCAGATGCTTGCGCAGGAACCACGGCTTGAGCCAGGTGCCGGTCGCGCCGGGCACGCCTTCGGCGGGCGTCTGCCGATAGACGTAAAGCGTATAGCCGTGGCGCTCGCAATAGCGCCGCATGTTCTGCTCGGCGATCGCGCCGTACGCACGCACGTTGGGCGTGTAGTACGTGATGAAGGCGATGGACTTGCCGGGGTTATAGACGCTGAACTCTTCATGCGGCGTTTCGCTTTGCGCCGGAAGCTGGAACAGCGGCAGGCCCTTCTGCTGACAGTCGTTGATGTGTTCGGCGAGCGCGTTGCGAAAGCTCGCCGGGATGAAACCGTAGATCGCTTCCTCGCCGAGCACGATGGTCCAGAGGTTGGGGTACTGCGTCCAGATGGGATCGTAGCGCGGACCGCAGTGCATCGTAGCCATGATGCCGCCGCGTTCACCGTGCGGCTCGATGTAGTCGAGCCCTGCAAGCATCGCGATTTCGTTTTGCGGCGCTTTGCCGATCTTGCATTCCCCGATGCACCACACGATGAGGTTGCGCACCTCGACCGTATTACGCCAGATCTGCACGGCCGTCTGACGTCCGTCGTCGTTGCCGGAAACCGCCATGAGCGCGTGCTGCCTGCCTTCTGCGATGGGCTCGACCGGGAGCATGTTGAGCACGATGCAGTCTTCGCTCATGCAGACGAGCAGCGCCATCTCGGGCATCCGGCGCAAGTGATGCAGGATCGCTTCGTACTTGAGCAACAAACGCTGGGACGGGCACGGCATGCCCGCCATCGAAATGCTCGCGTGCTCGTAGCCCATGCGGGCGGCGTAGTGCTTGTGATTGGTCAGGACTTCGGGTGCGTCGGTCTGATGGATGCTCAGGCAGCGGGTAGTCATGTCGTTCGAATCCGAAACAAGGCTTGAGTAATGCGGGTTTTTTACAGATTCCGAAGTATGCGAGCCGAGCCGTGCCGCGCATATCGGGCATGTCCGAAAACGAATTCGTTCTATTGACGCGAAACACGATGTTGCAGTAGTCGCAACTAGACAGATTTGCGTCGCACCGGGTCGAGCCGGCGCATATATGGACCTTTATTTTTACGACGTCGACGCGATGCTTCATCGCCTATTCCAACGCAATACACATCGAGACGAGCAAAGGACCAGCACATGAGAAAAAGACATGCCGCAAGGATCGCAGGCCTCGCGTTCGCAGCGGGCGCGGCGAACATGCCGATGACGGCGCACGCGCAAAGCAGCGTGA
This sequence comes from Caballeronia sp. ATUFL_F1_KS39, assembly GCF_023630985.1. Classification (NCBI taxonomy): domain Bacteria; kingdom Pseudomonadati; phylum Pseudomonadota; class Betaproteobacteria; order Burkholderiales; family Burkholderiaceae; genus Caballeronia; species Caballeronia sp. ATUFL_F1_KS39. The sequence continues at coordinate 6,459 of NZ_JALQDZ010000028.1, forward strand.
CGCTCTACGGTATTCTCGATGCGGGCGTCACCTGGGTCAGCAACACGGGCGGCTCGCATGTCGTGAAGTTCGATGACGGCATCTCCTATGGCAACCGCATCGGATTTCGCGGCACAGAAGATCTCGGCGGCGGATTGCAGGCGGTCTTCGTGCTCGAATCGGGCTTTCATCTCGGCAATGGCCAGCTCGGCTTCGGCGGCGCGCAATTCGGACGGCAAGCCTACGTAGGCCTCAAGAACCAGTGGGGCACCGTCTCGCTCGGCAATCAGCTCGATATGACCGAAGAGTTCGTCTACCTCTACAACATCTCGGCGTGGGCGAGCGGCTACGCCATTCACCAGGGCGACTTCGACCGCATGAACGGCGACCGTCTGCCGAACTCGATCAAGTTCCTGTCGAACGACATCGGCGGCTTCACCTTCGGCGGCATGTATTCGTTCGGCAATCAGGCGGGCGACTTCCATCGCAACAGCGCGTGGAGCGTCGGCGCGCACTATGCGGCGAACACCTTCAACGTCGGCGCGGCCTATACGCAACTCAACAATCCGAACGGCATCTACGCGTTCGATCCGTACGCGATGATCGGCGCGCGCACCTTCCTCGGCCAGCCGACGGTATCGGTCGATCCGGCGACGGGGGCCGTCACCGATCTCTATAGCTCGACCTCGTTTCCCGTCGACAAGCAAGGCGCGTTCGCCGTGGGCGCGGCATGGACCATCGGCAACCTGATGTTATCGGGCAACTTCACCTACACGACGATCAAGGGCCTCGGCCAGACCTCGCACATGCAGGTGTACGAAGGCGGCGCGTCATACAGCTTCAGGCCGGACCTGAATCTCTACGGCGGCTATCAGCACACGCGCTTCGAAGGCAATCACTGGAATCAGGGCTCGCTCGGGCTGCACTATCTGCTTTCGAAACGTACCGACGTGTATATCTCGGGCGACTATCTGCGCGCGTCCGGTCCCATCGATGCAGTCATCGGCTACAGCTTCACGCCGTCGTCGTCGAATACGCAGGCCGACGTGCGCGTAGGCATGCGTCACTCGTTCTAAGCCGCCGCGAGCCGCGCGGACGGGACGGCGCGCAATGCGCTTCGATCCTGCCGCGGGCTCGTCTGAAAGCGCGCGCGATACGTGCGCGAAAAATGCGACGGCGATTCGAAGCCGCACGCGACGCACACCGCGAGAATCGACATGTCGGTCTGGTGAAGCAGCTCGCGCGCACGCACGAGACGCAGGCCGAGATAGAAGTGCGTCGGCGTGTCCTTCAGCGATGCACAGAAGAGCCGCTCCAGCTGACGCCGCGTCACGCCGATGGATTCGGCGAGCGCATCGGGCGACAGCGGCTCTTCCATATGCTGCTCCATCAGCTCGATCACCTGAATCAGCTTGCGATTGTGGATGCCGTAACGCGCGGCGATCTGCATCCGCTGATGATCCGAGCGCTGCCGGATGCGCCCGAGCACGAACTGCTCCGACACTTGCGCCGCCAACTCGGCGCCGTGTTCGCGCGCGATCACGTCGAGCATCAGATCGATCGATGCCGTGCCGCCCGCGCATGTGATGCGCCGCGTGTCGATCTCGAACAGCTCCTGACTCGTCGCGATCGCCGGATAGCGCTCGGTGAATGCAGCGGCCGCTTCCCAGTGCAGCGTCGCGCGCGTGCCCGCGAGCAGCCCGGCTTCCGCGAGGATGAAGCTGCCGGTGTCGATGCCGCCGAGCGTCGCGCCCGCGCGATCGAGGCGCCGCAGCCAGTCGCCGATCGCGCGCGTGTAGCGCGAGAGCGGCTCGAATCCCGACACGACGAACACGGTGCGCGCGTCGTTCACCTGATCGAACGCGCTTTCGGCGTTGAGCGTGATGCCGTTGCTCGCGGCGACCGGACCGCCGTCCAAGCTGAGAATGTGCCAGCGATACAGATCGCCCGCGAAGCGATTGGCGACGCGCAGCGGCTCGATCGCGGACATGAATCCGATCGACGAGAACTCGGGCAGCAGCAGGAAATGGAAATCGTGGGGCGCGGACATCGGATCGATTGGCAAGGCTCGTCGATGAGAGAAGCCGTCCACCCTAGCGCGCGCAAAAAACGCGCGCAATCCGGCGTGCCCCGAAGGGCGGCCGGATTGCACTGCTCGAAGATGCGGTTCAGGCGCTCGCGAGCGCGTTCGTGAGCGTCGCGGCGACCGTGCTCAGGTGCGGCTCCACCACGAGATCGGTGTGCCTGCCGAGGACCGGCATCACGCGCACGCCGTGCTTCGCGACGCGTTGCCAGACCGGCAGCGGATCGCTGCGCGAGTCGTCGAGCATCGTCGCGCGCACGTAGACGATCGGGCCGCCGTCATAACGGCGCGGCTTGTAGGTCGCCATCGCGGCGCTCATCGATTCGCGCACGCGCCGCAGCACAGGCGGAAGATCGGCGACGTCGTCGGATTGCCGGTGCGTCGTCGGCCTGCCCATGCGCCCGCGCACGCGGTTGGTCATCGCCGCCGCCTTGCCGCGCACGAAGCCGAGGCGCGCGCCGGCGTTGAGCGAGCGCAACTCGCGCAGACGTTCGACGAGCACGCCCGCCTGATACCGCGTCCACAGCGTGAAGGGCAGACAATGTGTGTGAATGTACGTGTCGAGCAGGCAGAGCATCTCGATCTTCTCGCCCGCCGCGACGAGCTGTTGCGCGATCTCGAACGCGACCAGCCCGCCGAACGAATAGCCGACGAGCGCATAAGGACCGCTCGGCTGCACTTCGCGGATGCGCAGCACGTAGCCGCGCGCCATCTCTTCGACGCTGTGCTGCGGCGCTTCATCGCCGTCGAGGCCGAGCGCCTGCAGGCCGTACACGGGCCGCTCGTTCTGCACCATGCCCGCGAGCGTCAGGCACTCCATCACCGAGCCGGTGATGCTGTGCACCATGAAGATCGGCCGGCCGACGCCCGCACGCATTTGCACGAGCGTCGAGTCCGCGGTGCGCGCGCCCGGTTCGGATGCGAGGACGGCGGCGAGGCGCGCGACGGTCGGCGCGACGATCATCGTCGATAGCGGCAATGCACGGCCGGTCGCGCGCTGCACGTCGGCGAGCATCCGCGCGGCGAGCAGCGAGTGGCCGCCGAGCTCGAAGAAGTTGTCGTCGCGGTCGATCGGCGAGAAGCTGAAATGCTGTTCCCAGAGCGCGCACAGATACGCCTCGATGGATCCGATCGAATCGCCCGGCGCGGGCAGATCGCGCTTCACGCGCGTAAGCGACGGATGCTCGCGAATCTGATCGAGACACTCGGGATTGGCGAGCGACGACACGTTGCGCGCGGGCAGGCCGTTGACGGCATCGCGCGCGGCCGCTTCCGACGGCTTGTTGTTGTGCGTGACGGGCAAGCCGTCGACCTGCACGATCACATCGGGCACGAGCGCGGCGGAGCCTTGTCGCGTGAGATCGCGGCGCACGCGCGCGGCGAGCGCCGCATTCAGTTGCGCACCCGGCCGCAGCACGAGCAAGAGCACGATGCGCTGGCCCGCATCGCCCGCGTTCGCGCCGGTCTGGGCGACCACCATCGCATGACGGATCTCGTGGATCTCGCTCAGGATGCGGTAGATTTCGCCCGGACTCACGTTGATGCCGCGCACGTTGAGCACGCCGTCGCTGCGGCCGTGCAGACGCGCCGAGCCTTGCGGCGAGAACTCGATGACGTCGCCGTGCGTCCACACGCCTTCGTTCGCCGCGAAATACGCCTTGTGAAAGCGCGAGCCGTCGTCGTCGCCGAAGAAGCCGAGCGGTCGCGACGGAAACGGATTCGTGCAGACGAGCTCGCCCGGCATGATCGTGCTCGCGCCCTGATCGAACGCCTGCACGTCGAGGCCGAGGCTCCGGCATTGTGCTTCGCCCGCATAGACGGGCAGATTAGGGTTGCCGAGCACGAAGCAGCCGATGATGTCCGTGCCGCCTGAAATCGATTGCAACTGCAACTGCTTGACGTGCTGGTACACCCATTCGAACTGCGAGTCGTAGAGCACGGCGCCGGTGGACATCATCGCGCGTAGTGCCGAGAGATCGAACTGTCCGGCCGGCTCGATGCCCGCATCCTCGCTCATCTTCAGATAGGCGGGACTCGTCCCGAAGACCGTCACGCGCTCGTTCGCGACGAGACGCCAGAGCGTGTCGACGGCGGCGACGGGACCATCGTAAGTGACGATCTCCACGCCCGACGCGAGCACCGACATCTGCCAGTTCCACATCATCCACGAGCAGCTCGTGTGGAAGAAGAGCTTGTCGCCGGGACCGAAATCGCTGTGCAGGCGATGCTCCTTCACGTGTTCGAGCAGCGTGCCGCCCGCGCCGTGCACGATGCATTTCGGCTTGCCGGTCGTGCCCGACGAAAACATGATGAAGAGCGGATGGTTGAACGGGAAGCGCTTCCAGTCGAAACGCATCGCGTCGCCGCGCGCGATCAGCGAGCGCAACTCGTGCTGACGCTGCGTCACCGTGCTGGGCAGTTCGGTATCTTCGAGACAGACGATGTCCGTGAGCGTCGGCAGTTGCGCGGCCACCGCCGCGACGTGGCCCGAAAGCGAGCCGCCGGTGTCGAACGGACGCTGCATCGTGTGCGCGAACATGAACTTCGGATCGAGCGGGGCGAAGCGGTCGAGAATCGCCTGCACGCCGTTTTCCGGCGCGGCTGTCGAAAGCGTTGCGCCGAGCGCGGTCACGGCGAGCGCGGCGGTGATCGCGTCGCAGTCGTTGCGCATGATCGCCACCACGCGATCGCCTTCCTTCAGGCCGAGCTCGGAGAGCGTCTGCGCGAGGCGCACGACGCGCTCGCGCAACTCGCCGCGCGTATAGCTTATGCGGCGTCCGTCGGCGAAGCAGGAGGTGATCGCGGGAGCGTCGTCGGGCGCGATGCGTTTGCCGAGCAGATTTTCTGCGTAATTCAGTTCGATGTTGGGAAAGAACCGTGCCGTTTCGCATTGGTTGCCGATGCAGACCGGTTCATCGGATCCCGACCATTCGAGCCCGCGCGCCGATTCGAGAAAGCATTTCCAGAATTGGCGATATTCGCGCACTGAGTAAGCATGCAATTCCGAATAATCGGCGAAGCGCTCGCCGGTTGCCTTTTCGAGGGCCTGCGTGAAGGCCGTCATGCGCGATGCGGATATCTGTTCGGCGGAAGGCAGGTAAAGCGGTTCGCGCGCGTAGAGCCGCGCGCTCTCTCGGATGGCGTCTTGACGGTCCATTATCCAGGCACCTTGGTTTTGGGCGACGTGTGTCGAACGGCTATGTAATCGGCGAGCTTCGCGGCTAACTCCATCGCATTTCCTGAAGCCGCGTCACTGCCGAGACAAGCTATCTCTTTCCCGCACATTACCCGGCCGGAAGTCGGCGCTATGTGCGACCAACCACAGAGACCGTGGCGTTTCGGCAAAGATTGATCTTGCGCAACGGCGACGGCCATGCTTCGGATACCGAACAGCGGAAAAACTACTGAATTCGCGACGTTTTTTCATTCCAATGCGTGTTTACGCCATGGTGCGAAGTTTTCGAATATGAGCAGGAAGTCATGATTTCAATTTGCTTTCAATCTTGCCGGGACGCGGATGCGAAGGCGCGTGCGCGAAGCGGCAAGCGACGCAGGTCGCAAGCAGTCAACTCGCGGTCGCACGCGGGCGTTCGGGCGCTTTTATGCGGCGGTACTTTGTATGCACGCCGGCATTCGAACTGGCGCATCGGTTCAACCCTCAACGGAAGCCTCGCAATGAGACAACGCCTGATTCCAACACTGTTTTTCGCCGGCGCGTGCGCGGCGTTCGCCGTCGCTCAGAGTGCGCGCGCGGAGGACGCGAGTTGCCGCACGGTGCGCTTCGTCGATATCGGCTGGACCGATATCACGTCGACGACGGCGCTTGCGTCGGTCGTCTTCGAGGGGCTCGGTTATGCGCCGCGGACGACGGTCGCGTCGGTGCCGATTTCGCTCGCGGGGTTGAAGAGCAAGCAGATCGACGTGTCGCTTGGCTACTGGTGGCCGGTGCAGGAGAAGGCGGTCGAGCCGTTTCTGGAGGCGAAGAGCATCGAGAAGCTGGAGCCGCCGAATCTGTCGGGCGCGAAGGCGACGCTGGCCGTGCCGAGCTATGCGTATGACGCGGGCATCAAGACGTTCGCGGATATCGCGAAGCATCGCGACGAACTGGGCGGCACGATATACGGCATCGAGCCTGGCAGCAGTGCGAACGCGAAGATTCAGAAGATGATCGACACGAATCAGTTCGGGTTGGGCGGGTTCAAGCTCGTGCAGTCGAGCGAGGCGGGGATGCTGGTGACGGTCGAGCGGGCGATCCGCGAGAAGAAGCCGGTGGTGTTTCTTGGCTGGGAGCCGCATCCGATGAACATCCAGATGAAGATCAATTACCTCTCCGGCGGGGATGACGTGTTCGGGCCGAACTACGGAGAAGCGCGCGTTTATACGCTGACGAATACGGATTTTCTGACGCGTTGTCCCAATGCGGGGAAGTTCGTTTCCAATTTGCGCTTTACGACGGATCTCGAGAATCGGCTCATGCAGCCGGTGATGAACAAAGAGCGGCCTCAGGAGGCGGCCAAGGCCTATCTCAAGCAGAACCCCCAGGTGCTGGATGCCTGGCTCGCAGGCGTGAAGACTCTTGATGGTAAGGATGGGCTGCCGGCGGTTCGGCAATACCTTGGGCTTTGAGGTTTTTTTTGTTGTTGTTGTTGCCGGGTCTCGTTGTTGTTGCCGGATCCCGTTATCGCGTCGGTCTATTAGCGTTGCCCCTGTGCGGGGCGGCACTCACTTTCTTTGCTGCTGCAAAGAAAGTAAGCAAAGAAAGCAGCTTTTCAGGCCCGCGGTCACACGCAATTTGGGTAGTCCTCTCGTCACAGGCGGCACTCGCCTAATGAGTGCCCTCAAACACCTAATCGGGCTTGGCTCGCGCACGGTCTGCCGCCCGAAAACGCTGAGGACACTGGTTCAGCACGAAATGGCTCCGGCACAGCGCTACGCGCTGCCGCCCGGTATGCAAGGGAAACCAACGTGCGGCAAGTGCAGCGAGATTGAGACGTTAGTAGCGAAGCACGCGCGGACCCGCTTGACCGGTCGGCCGCGAAGCGGGCCGGAGCTATTTGGTGCTGAACCAGTTTGGTGTGTGGTGCGATGAGACGGACCGTGCGCGAGCCAAGCCCGGTTGGGCCTATGAGGGCACTCTTTAGGCAGCCCACGAACGACGAGAGGACTACCCAAATTGCGTGTGACCGCGGGCGTATCGGAAGCTGCTTTCTTTGCTTACTTTCTTTGCAGCAGCAAAGAAAGTGAGTGCCGCCCCGCACAGGGGCAGTGCTAATAGACCGACACGAATACGGGATCCGGCGAA